>DNWZ01000110.1 GCA_003506095.1 Planctomycetaceae bacterium
CGAGCCGCTTGTCATAAAACGCGGCGGTCCCCGACCGCATTGTGTACATGAGCTGGTAGTCGATCCCGCCGTCACACCCATAGCTCTTCGGGAACGCTCGCGGTTCGGTCTGGCCCGTTAGCGGATTAAACCGTTCGCCCGCCACGGGCGGCGCGGGTTTCCAGGCGTTCGTCTGCGTCGGCGGACGATACTGCTGGTCTTGGGTCGCGCTTAAATCACGCGTCGGCAAATGCACGGCCGCCGCGGCGCTTTCGGCCGGCGTCAACACGCGACCGGTGTAAATGTCCGAATAGGTCGGCGGCAATAGCGGATACGGTGGCCGCTTCCCATCCGTCCAACCTTTCCAATCCTTATCGTAAGAAATCATCACACCATCGACGAACATCGGCTGGGGTGCGCGTTTAAAGTGTGCGACCGAGTCGTCGAACCACAGCACACCCAGCGGTGCCTTTACCCGTTCGTCTGGACTTGCCCATCCGCCAACGTAATCCATCGCACCAGCGAGCTTTCCCGGACGGGCCAACAGTGCCCAGCGATCGCTTAAACGCAGTTCGGCCCCGTCCATTTTTTCCGCCGAATCACCGGCAACACCACTCGGTTGCTCCGCAAGCTTTTGGCGATCGCTGGCGCCGACCAGCTCACCAACTCGCTTTACTTGCTCGGCCGATAATTCCAGACAAGCCACGCCGCCAAACGGCCGGAGTAGCTGAAACAAACGGCTGTAGGCATCAGCCGAATCGAGCGGCAAGGTCGACAAATCAGCCGAAACCACCAAAGTTGCTAAGTACGGTGGCAACCCGAGTTCCAGCGGATTGCCATGATGAACGCTGACCCGCGTCCCTAATAACCCTGACGCGTCGAGTCGATGTCGAAGCGTATTGCATTTATCCGCATCCGGGTCGATCGCGATGATCTGCAATTCGGATCGTCGGGCCAGCCGCTCGATCAACCGGCCATCGCCGATCCCCGCCACGATCGCGTGCCCCTGCATCGCCCCGCTGGCCCGTAAAATCGCCGCCACACGCTCTTCGGTTTCGCGATCTTCACTGTCGAGGTTTGGCGAGTCCTCGGTCGCAAAATGCCGCACCTCGACCGGCTCGTCACCGAACGCATAGATCCGCCCTTGGATCGTCACCACGAACAATCGCCCACCACCGGCGACCACGCTATGAACCTGGCCCTCGACACCCGGATAACCCGCTGTGAAATCGACCACCTTGCCGTTGATCGTCACCCGCGACCGCGCTTCAATATTGCCGGGCCCTTGGTTCCAGCCGCCTTCGTGCAGGTCGCGATTGACCGAGGTATCCAGCAGCAATCGGTCAGCCAAGCTTTCATCGGCGTCATCCCCTTCGCCTTCGGGAACCGGTTGCCCGCGACGTTTCGCCTTCGCCGCCGCAGTAAACCAACCGCCCGGCGAACGTCCCGCCTTGGGCAATGCGAACGATTTCAATTCTCCCGTTTGGCGGTCGAATATCGCCGGCAAGGCCGTCCCACACGGGACGATCAAGTCGTCGTCGCTTGCGACCAGATAACCCTGAGGCGTCACACCGCCAAACGCCTTGGCGTCGTGCGGGTGTTGGCCATACAGAAAACCGGTTCGATCGTTGACCCACTTCACGTCGCCCGTGGCCGCGTCCAGGGCATAAATAAACACGCCCTCGAACGACCAAACGCCTGCGGCAAAGTAGATCGCCCCGTCGGCGACCACCGGCCCGCCACGCACCGGCCAAACCGAAATCAGCCGCCGGTTACCGAGCAATTTGCGGTTTGACGGCACCGCCTGGAACTTCCAAACCAACGCCCCGCTGGCGACATCTAAGCAATAGAGGTAGCCGTCATCGGACCCGACATAGACGTTTGCTTTGAAACCGACCGGGGCAAATCGGATCGGCCCAGCGGCATAAAACCGCCACACTTCATCACCCGTCGCAGCGTCAAACGCCGTCACACGATCGTTCCGTGATGACCCGACGATTACGCGGTCGCCTATAACGATCGGTTCGTAACCGGCATCGAAGTGCAGTCGCGGATGATGATAGGCAGGTTCCAGTGGCGGCAGCTCGCGAATCCACAACGGGTGCAACCTGTCCGCGAGCTTTCCCTCCCAATCGCCGCTGCGCCGGGCATCGCCCCGCCACATCGGCCAATCGTCCGCCATGACTACGCCGCCGGGAAAACTAGTGAATAACCCAGCGAGCAAACCGCCCAGCGTCAACATGGCCAAAAACAAACAGCACTTCATCACATCGTCCTCACGCAACCAGGGCGCCCCTTTCGACCAAACTCTGGCCGGCCTTTTGACAACAACACCGCAGGTGCCATCATAACCCAGGGCTCGCAGCCGCGTTCAGGGGCAAGCCTAGTCGGTGTTAGCCATCGACTGGGCAGGCTGATCGCCGCACGGGACAAGGAGCAGGAGTTGCCGGCAAAGAGTGCAGGCGGGAGCCGATCCAACATCCAATCGATGATTTTGGCCAACTCAATGATCGCTAGTTTTCCTGCCAGTCGCGTCTTGCGAAAATCGGATTAAATATGCTGAATATCTATCGATCGCTTCGGGCGAGGTTGAGGTGTTTTGTCGTCAACCGGTAAAAGACCGGGCGGAATTAAGTGGGATGCGATGCACTTTGGAAGGAGCTCGCTTAATTCTGCGTATGCATACAGCGATTCAAAGCGACCTCTGGGAATCGTTCTTGGCCGATTGAATTTCGGATGAGGCCGAGCGCATTCACCCGCACAACAACCTCTTGAATGGCTATCAGCCTACGGGTCTGGCATGCTGACTGTCGCACCATCGGTTACACCCACAATGATCTTGAGCGAGACTTACCCGCATAAACGAACGGAGGGAAAAACTGGTTAATTTAAGGTCGTTTTAGTCGCGGCGATGTGGCCTCGCGGATGTACGCGGTGGTGGTCAGTGCGATACGCCACCAATTGGATTCGTAGGCCTATTTGGATAATGTGCTACGGATCCTGGTAAGCAATACAGCAGCCATTAAGTCGCTGCTTTCGGATGCACTGGATATGCCACATCCTGCGTCGATTCGCACTTACCGCGAAGCGAAAAAAGGGTAGCGAGAGCTAGCCAAACGCTAGTCAGCCCAAACGTCCAGAACGACCTGCAGAACCGGTCTCCAGGTCTGTGAGTGCATTATTTCGAAGCGTTTACGAAAACACGATTTCAGGTTTGGTACGGGAAGGACTCACGATCCCGCTGCAGCCGAACGCCCCCCCCCTGGAGGGCCAGAGGCATTGCGTCCGGCAATCGGGAAGGTTATTTATTTAGCCCGTACAAATCAAATCGAAACGTCTTTCGGTTTTCAATCAACACACTTTGATAAGTAGAGGGTCTGATTTTGGAGGTGTTCTTAATTGCAACATCAGTGGTTGCTTGAATCCATTGAATGCTTGTTAGTTCTTGGGTTTCGCAAGTAACGACCAACCGACGGATCGCCCAAATGCATCTTTTGTCATCCACATCTTTTGAGGTCTTGCACAATGGTGATCCCATTCCAGTGTTCTTCGGTTCGTTTATTAGCTGTTTTCCTAAGCACTGCTTGCAGTACTGGGCTTGTTTCAACCCATTGCAGCGGTTTGGAGGGTGACCAATACGGTCGTCGAAATCCATCGGTCGCGGTTGACCAGTCTGGCCATAGAGGGAACCCGAACGGGCTTGGGTTCGGTTCGCAGATAAGTTGGCAAAACATTGATGGCCGCACTGTGGCGATGTCGTTTTGTACGATTGTGAAGGACACTGTCTTATTTCGAATGCCTCAAGGCGGCTTTGCCCGCGTCCCGCTGAAGCATCTAAGTGAATCGTCCCGTGCGGTCGCTCTTCAACTGCACAAGTCGAGCATTTATGAACACCTCACCGAAATTGGGCCGAATGCTACACCGCTAGTTTGGGGCGGTACTGGCGGTGGCAAAGCGAAGCTTCGTTTATTGGCGGTCGATGGCGGTGCCGCTGCGTTTGAAGACTCTCATCATCAGATCATTATTACTAGTCTGGATAAGGTTGCCCCTGAGTCGATGGGACATCTAGTGTCACTGTGCAAGTCCGTGCTGGCCAAGGTGCAAGACAAAACCTTCGTTGTGCAACAAGCCGGAATCGATCGCCAAGCGGTCATCCGATCGGAATTGGAGAAGCGTAGATCGGAGTATCTCGAACTGGGTAAAACAATCGCCGGGTATCAAGATGATGAGTTGGATGCCTGGTTTGGTCAGCTTGTGGCGGGGGTTTCCAGCGATGGTGTCGGCATTCAGTGGACCGTTCCGGTAGCTAATGAACGAGCAAACACGCCTGCGGTGAAACAGCGTTTCGAACAGCAGATGACCAACGATTTGTTTGCTGTTCTCGAATTGACGACAAATCAGTTCGATGCGTTAAGGTCTAGTTCCACGGTCAATCTTAAAGTGCCCACGGCGACCGAGTCGCCAGTAGACCCGACTGAACCCTCTGACGTCGTTCAAGGTGGATCCGGGTCGGTTGTAACTTCTCCTGTTGAGAATACCTCTGGTACTTCCCCTTCCTTTCCCAAATCCAGCCCCACCTTGCCATCTTCAGTGCTTGATGGCGGCGTGACATACATTGAATTAACGCCGATCGCGGGTATTGGCTTTTCCGATGCCTGCTGCGAAACGAGTTGTGTGGTGCCGAGCTGCAAGGTGCAGGACGCTTGCCAGCCTGTCAGCTGTGGAACTTCCACTCATTGTGATGCCTACGTTTGGGAGGCAGCCTGCAGTCCGTGTCCGCCTATTCGGCACGGTCTGTTGGCGCGTTTGTTTGGTAAGGCATGTTCAAAGTAGGTTTAATCGACGGAGCTATTGTTGCAAGTTTACTTCGAGTGCCCAGTGATGACGAACCAAAAGCCGCCAGATGTTCCTGGTGTGGACAACCTATCTGAAGTTCCCAAGCCGCCTGGGTTTGGGCATGTTGGGTCTAACTGGGTCGGGCGAGCTAACGGGCATTATGGTGTTCTGCGCTTGATCGAAGCGGGAGCGTGGGATTTCCAGGAACACCCTGGGACACCGTGGTCATTTAAAGCAGGAGACACGACGCAGGCATTTGCAAAGCTTCCTTTCGAATTGGATGAGTCCGACAGCGTGGGGACGCTCGCAACTCTGGCTTCCCATCTGCACGCTAGACAGAGAAATGGACATCTTTTCACGAAAGAGGATGCTAATTTACGCCTGCTCGCATCGGTCGTTGCAAAGCTGCTTGCTCAGCTGAAGGTTCTGCATCAGCATGAAGTCCCGCTGCGAATCTTGGACCCTACCGTGGTAATCTACCGCCGCAAGTCCAATGCTACGGTAACTGGCTTGCCCGATGTAGAGGTTTACTTGCCCGATATCGGCTTCGAGTATACCGGGCTGCCTGCGTCGCACGATTTGACCCCCGATGCTTTAAGGGCGGATCGTCGCTGGCCTGCCACCGATCGAGCGGCGCAGGGGGCTTCTTTCCTGCCTTTGTGGGATGGCCGTGATCTATTCGCGGTCAATGTCGGTCTGCCCGAAAAAGAGAGTCTGGAAGCAGTTGCTAGAATGATGACCTGGGTCATGGATGGCAAGATCCGTTCATGGATTCCGCCGCGAATTGGACAGTCGAGCGAATCAAAACAGTTTTGGGCGCAACCGCGATGTGATGCGTGGCGTGTATTGGAACCTGCATTGCAGCGCGGTGGCAGCGTGCAAAGCGTTACGCCGCCGCAGCTATATGACGCTCTGATGCGAGAGTCTGTTGCGAAACAGTTCTTGATCGAGCTTCCCACTGCTGAGGAACGGCGGTTTGATTGGAAACGTTTGCTCTTGCCAGTGGCTGTAGGGTTGTCCCTCTTAACGATCGTTGGCGGCATGTATCTCTTTCAAAAGCCGCTTGAAAGTTGGTTACGGCCTATCCCGCCGCCACAACCGATTGCGATTTGTCCGGAATGTTCCCCGATTGATTCGCCGCTGTATGGGGAGTTGGGCGAGTTGCAAACCAGCATTGAAACCCTCCGGGACTTCGAGGCAAAGTATATTGACAACCGGTCGCGTCTAAAGGTCGATGGGATGAAACTACCACCGGGACGTTCCAGTGGCAGCGAAACAGTTCAGGAGCTTGTCTTCAGGGCCCTCGAAGAAGAATACATTGATAGACTTGACCATGCGTCGATGCTGTTGCAGTCGGCGGCATTACATTCGGGAGACGCTTCGCAGGCAACGTCAAAGGGCCTGTCAGAGGACGATCAAGATTGTCTAAAGACAATCGCCAACGAACTACAAGTTCATCTGTACCAAACCTGTGACCGCGTTGCCTATTTCGGCAGACTCAATGCAAGCAACGGCAGGGACCGTTGGAATTCAATCAAACCCAAGATCATATCGATCGCTCAGCGGTTGGACGATTTCACGGCGCTCAACGAAAAGTTGGTTCGGCGGCTCAATGGCACGTTTAATAGCGAAGTCATTTACGGCCCAAGATAGTTGACGGTTTTACCCTTTCTATTTCACCTTTGAAGGATCTGCGGAGTTTAAAATGAAACATGCCAAATGCCTGTACTTGCTCGTGACAATAACCCTGTGGCTAGCGTTTCCTCCGTTCCTACGCGGTCAACAAAGTGAGGGTGGTTCGCTTATCATGGCACTTAAGTCCGACTCAGTCTCTGGTGCGGACGACGTTCAGCGATCGTTGGAATTGGCGAATGTGACTGCCATGGAAATGGATCAACCGCCGTTTTCGTTCTCGGCAATCAGCGGCGTTCGACGTATCGATCGTGCCAGCTATGATCTGGTATGGAACCCATTCCCCGCCGGAACAAGTGCGGATCAGGAAGGCCTAACACCGCCCACACTATCTGAGACTAAGACAGTTGTTTCGGTGACTAGCAGTCCCTATTCCTATTTGATCTCAACCGACCATCGCGCGATTGTGGAGGAAATTGAATTGCGTTACACCGAGCGCAACAACAGCGATTCTTCGCTTAAGACAGAGTCATTCACCAAGGCCGGTGACGTGCAGAAAGATAGTAATTTCCGTGGACTGCGTCCGGGAATCCACGAACTGACTGTCTCGCCCGATATAGATCCGGTTGCATACCGAGTTCGTTTCTCGGTGATCAATGATTCAGAAGCCACTGAGCAAAACGAATGGACGGACTGGATCGAGTGGCCCGAGGCAAAAACCAAGTATTTCTTGGCAAAACTCGATGACTTTCGCGGCGATCCCAAAGCTATATTCGAAGTGCTCAAAGGTATTAATGCGCCACTGAAGTTCGAGGATTTCCTAATCCGTGAAAAGATCCATTACCTCGCAGCCGATTTGGAAGTGGATGCGGATCAAATGATTGCTGGCGGTGTTGGGTGGACTGACAAAGGGCTGGAATTGACAGTGCAAATTCCATCGGAAATCAAGGCAACTTCGGCTTGGGTTCTTTTTCCGTTGGATCATCAACAACTTGACCAAGCCAAAAGCCTGTTGAAAGATTGGCCGGCAAGCCCCTATAAGAAAATGGAAGTCCTACTCGGCACAAATGGGGCGGACAAAAGCCTTCAGCCTTTTCCTTTGGTTCTACCGGGAACTGCTGAGCAGCCGAGTAGCGGCAGAATCACTTCAGAGCCACAATGGTTGTCCATGCCGGTTACCCGATCTGAGAAAGGAACGGATACATTTTTCCGAGAATATATCACTGACTCGATCGATGATGTCAGATCTCGCGTCACTAACGCTAAGAAGATGCTGGTGATCTACGAGCGAGATCCCGGCAGGGGCGACAAGTTCCGCGGGATCATTACATTTTCCTCGGACCAAGGCAACGGTGCCTTTTGGGACGAGAGGGACATTAACCAGACAGGTGCCAGCCCAGCGGATCGCTCAACTTCCCAACCCTAGACCGGATAAGATCTGGCTTTCCAAATTGTACCAGCAGAGCATCGAGAGGATATCGATCTACCTCGATGCTACGATTCAAACAAAGCTCCCTGCAATCTGGCGAGGGCTCAGGCGATAAAACCCCCGGTTTCAAAAAAACGATGACATCCCAGCTCTATCCTACCTGTATTCACGACGCTTTTCGGAAGCTTAAGGCGATCGTGAACAGTCTCCCAACTGGTGATGAGCGGGACGACAAGCAATGGCAACATAAAACCAATACAATGGTTGCCGACATCGAAGAGCTTTTGGGAAGGAATTTGTTTCGCGTTGGGTTTCTTGCAGCGTCACAATGCGGCAAGTCGACAACCGTCAATAATCTATTGGGCGGACCCGTTCTTCCCGAAGGCAAGTCAGGTACTTGTTCCAGTGTGCGAGTGCGTCTTCGTCGCTCCTTGGATGCGTCTTACCATGTCCGCCTGCGTTACTATTCGAGAAACAAATTTCGCGATTGGCGAGATGTGGTTGGCGTCATCTTGGGGTTTTTCGAGAGCGGTTGTGGTCATTCTTATCAGGACTCGGACCTGATTGCTTCCATCAATAAGAAACGACAGCAGCCAGATTTGGCTGAATCGACTCAGGAGTTATGCGACTACTACGAAAGGTTGCTCAATTCGGCGTCTCAATTCAATAGTATATTTGTCGAGGATGATCCGAGTCAATCAAAAGTGGTGAGTGAGCAGTTTCGAGATGTTAGCGAAGTACGCCAACTGCTTGAGCAAGCGGCACAGCATCCCTCGAAATCAGAGCGGACGATTCCGACCGAGTACACTTTGTTAGAAGAAATCGAGCTTGAGCTTCCGCACAAACGGATGCACCCGAATTTGGAATTGATCGATTTGCCCGGTTTGGGAACGACGAAAAAGCAAGATGAATTGGGGACGATGCAGTTTCTCCGCGAGCTTGACGGTGCGTTCTTGTTGGAAAAGGCAAATGGGAATTTATCGAGCAACCAGGCTTTCGAAGACTTTGTTACGACGCTTCGAAAAAACGACCGCAATTTCAGCGAGCGGATTTGGTTGCTGTTAACCTATTTCGAAGGGCTTGCCGAGCACTTGATCCACGGGGACGGCACTGGGGGGAAAGGCGACTCGACACTTTTTGATACAATTGTGGTATTGCTAGCGACATTGAAGCTGCCGCACGATCGAATTCTTATGCTGGCGAATGACTATCATAAAAAGCTACGGGAAGCCAACGGCAACGCAGTCAAGGTCGATCAGCAGTTGGTCCGATTGCATTTGGGTAAAGATCATCAAGGCGGTATAGATTATCCCGCGAAGTTGAAGCAGCACCCAGGGCTTCTCGGTGCCTTCAAGGATATGGTCGATGATGGCGGAATCGATCGTTTGCGTAAGTGCATTGAACAGGAATTGTATAGCAGCATTCGCGTCTCTCGGATCGCATCGGTCACCAAGCAAATCAACGAGCTATCTCAACGAGTCGCCAACCGCATTTCCACGTTCGAAGCAGCTGCACGGTTCGATGGTGGCACGCGGGATCAACGGCAGCAATGGCTATCTTCCGTCTTTTCGGTTCTTGGTGCATTGACAGGGACTTCGAATAAGAACGACTCGCTGGTGTCGCAACTTAAAGCGCGGCTCGATGATGACTTAAAAGGCATGGCGGAGATAGCCAAGGCGAACACCCAGCACCTGCATGACGGTCACGAAACGCTGACGGAGAATTTTGAACGCTTAAGTAAGACGTTGCAGCAAGTGGGTCAGGAGACCCTTGTTACGAGTCGCCAGGGCAGTTTGTCTCATTCACTGGCGCTTGTAGAAAGCAGCTTGACCGAAGAAGCAAGGCAGCGGAATCTGAATACCGACGACAACTCTCCGCTTGGGCTGTTCAAGGCAAAAGCTTTGGCTCTGATTGATGATCCGCCGCCGCAGATTCGTCGACCGTGTCTTCATCTTGCTGATTGGTCGGTGCCGGACGAAAACGGGCCGTTGAAATTACCGGTCGATCAGTACATCACCGTTATCGATCGGGTGGTCGCACGGACGGTGTACGAAACGCATCTCAGAATCCACTATCTAATCGCGGATCAATTATGTGATTTGCGATTTGCGATCAAGAGCTTAGATGAACAACAGCAGGGACGCCCCGAGTCGACCGCGGAGTGGTTAGAGAACTCCCGTTCCCAAATGCAATCGATCCAGGGGCTTTTACATCAGCCGATCGAATCAGTGGATGACGTCGTGAGTGTCGATGATGATTTTGAGCATGATATCACTAGTTCTGGTAACGATGAAGACGGGCCATTAACTCCTAAATGGTAAGCAAAGCGAGAGTCCTAGATGAGCAATATTCCATCGTCAAACCATCCCGGTTCTGGTCCCGCAAACGGAATACGGTCCGCAGATGGCCGCACTTCGATTCTGGGTGAAAAGTTCTCGCAAGTCTTCCATCTATCCAATGTGCTGCGACAATCAGGAACGGTTTCGAACCAGTTAACCCTTTCGTTGCCAGCTGGAGGCGATTTGTCTCCGTCCGGTCCCGCGTTGGTCGTAGTGACTTGGCCGGCACAATGGGACTTTTTCTCGTTGGATCTCGAACTGGAACGGAACGAAGAAGACTTGTCCGCCCAGGCCACGCAGAACGA
>DNWZ01000018.1 GCA_003506095.1 Planctomycetaceae bacterium
CGAGGCCGATGTAGTTCCCTTGAATCGTTGTGCTACCTGTAGCACTGCCTACTGCGACGCCAACGCTACTGTTCCCCGAAACGACGTTGCCAACAAGCAAGTTGCCAGTGCCCGCGCCAGCCAACAAAATCCCACCACTTGCGTTTCCAAGTGCACTCATTCCCGTGGCATCGGTGCCAATGTAATTCCCGGAAATGGTATTGTTCTGCGTCGTCGATGATAGAATTTGAATGCCGTAGTGATTGTTGCCCGAAAAGACATTGCGCGCGCCTGAAAGAGCAGCGTTGCCAATCTGGTTACCACTCGAGCCACTGATTAGCATCAACCCGGACTGCGACGTGTTAACCGTCGAACCATTGATATCTGCCGTGCCTAATGCATTCGTACCGACATAGTTGCCGTATACAAAACTGTTATCAACGTTTTCGAGGTAGATCCCTCGGAAGCCGTTACCCGAAATCACATTTCGGCTGGCCTCGCTTGTCCCGCCGATCATCAATCCGACACTGCTTTCTGCGAGAATTCCGTAACCTGTATTAGCGGAGGCGGCGGTCCCTGTGTTGTTCAAGCCAATCCAGTTCCCCTCGATCGTCGAGTTGTCGGAGAGGCTGACAAGAATCCCATGCGAGTGACGATTGATGATAAACCCACGTACGGTGCTTCCATCGCTGGTTGAATCGAGGACAAAACCATAGCTGGAATTGCCGTTTCCGTTCAACTCGATCAGTGGACTGTTGTTCCAACCGGATTGGGTCCAAGCATCGATTTTTACAGCATCGGTAAGATAAGGTAGCGTATTTGCCAGGGTGATCGTTCGGACACCCGAGCCACTCGTCGCAAAATAGATTTCGTCGACCTGGCCGTTTACGTTGCGAGTCGCATTGGTGGCTGTGATTGCTTCACGTAGCGAGATACCATCGACGCCTTGATTGGCTCGCAAGTTATAGTTCGAGGTTGTCGTGCCGTTGATCACGTCGGTGGTGTTCGTCACAAACAACGGCACATCGTGCTGCTGCCAAGCCATGTACATGTAGGTCACGCCATTGGCATTCACGGCAGTATCGTTACCGACTTGGAATCCATCGCTCTGCAACGCCTGGATTTGATTCGTCCCGCCCGACACATTCAAGTCGACGTTGTGACCCGTCGATTCCGTCTTGCCGATCGCCCAGTTCGCAGCGGAGGTGGCTTTGACGATCACAAACTCCGACTCGAAACCGACTCCAGTGATGTTGCGATTGTCGACGCCGTTACCTGTGTAAGAGCCAGTTTTGAAATAATTGCTGGCTTCGTTGAACGTGAAGTAATGAAAGGTGGCGGCGTTGAGATTCACCGAGCTCGATGCACCCAGCGTAAAACCGTCAGCGGTGTAAGCCGTCAAGCCGTTAGCAATCCCGGCGCTATTCGTTAAGTCGAACGTACTGGTCGATTGATTCGTCCGGAACATCGTCTGCTGCGTCGTATCGCCCATCACGAACGTGGTTTCACTTTGGAATCCGATCCCACCAACCGTCTGAGTCGTACCGTTACCCGCATACGTACCGACGTCGAGATTCTCACCGGCACCAAAAGCCATCCAGCGGTAAATGACTCCGTTGGCATTGACCGCTGAGTTGTTTCCTAACGTAAATCCGTCACCCGTGATCGACTGGACCAGGTTTGCAGTAAGCGCCGTTGCACTGCCACCGAGCTTGGAAGCGTCACCCGACATCGTCGAAGTGCGAATGACCGTTCCATTGCTGCTCATCACCAGAATCACTTCCGCGCGGAACCCGAGTCCCGCGATCGTGCGATCATCAATGCCGTTACCGGTGTAGCTCCCAGAGACCTGCAAGTTGGATTCATAAGCCAGGATGTTACCGGCAAATTCCGAAGTCGAGCCGAAGTTACCGCCACCCAGATCCACGGTTGCTGTTGCCGTTACGGTGCTTCCGTAACCGAGCGTTACGCCGGTAAGCAGGCTGCTGAACTGCGCATTTCCGTTCGCGTCCGTCGTGACGCTGGCAGAACCAAGATAGATTCGACCTTCACCGTAGCCGGTTGCTTCCGCTTGGCCAAACTCATTACTGTAGAACTCGATGCGATAAGTGGTGTTAGCCGTGGTGTTGATTTTACCCGTGATCGTGGTATTGCCACCGGAAGAAGTCGCGGACTTCAGCATCGGAAAGTTTTGCAACCCGTTGGTACCCGAATCGGTATCGTTGAAGTCATTGATGGTGGGCGACGAATTGTTCCCTCCCAAGTCGATTGCCATACTGGCGTTGTTGTAGATGATGTTTCTTAGGATGGCATTGCCAGTGCCGGTTCCCTCAATCTCGATCCCGTCATCACCACTATTAGCGAGGATGTTTCCGTCGTTGACCCCGGTTCCACCGATGAGGTTGTTGTTGCCAGCGACCGTTACCGCGTCCCAGGCGTTGCCAATGCTCGTCGTCCCATTGGACCCGACACCGAAGTAGTTACCTCGCACGATGTTGCTATTGCCATCGATCCAGAGTCCTGAGGTGTTGTTGCCGGAGACGACGTTGCGTTCGGTGGCCGTCGTGCCGCCAATCGTATTGTTATTGGAAAGGATCCGAATCCCCATCCCGTCATTAGCGACTGCCGATGTACCAGCCGCATTCAAGCCGACGATGTTGCCTTGAATCGTAGTGCCAGATGCTGCTGCGGTCAGGTAGACTCCGAAGGCGCCACCACCCGACGTGCCCGTTCCGCTGATCACATTTCCAGCGTTCGCAACGTTTCCGCCGATCGTGTTCCCAGACGAAGCCGAGTAGATGCCGTACCAGCGATTGCCCACGTCGGTTGATCCATCCGCCCCCACACCGATGTAGTTGCCACGTATCTGATTGCCCGTGCTGGTGCCATTCACGTTGATACCAATATTGGTCGTCCCCGAGATCACATTGCGATCGAGTGCGGTGAGACCGCCGATTGTATTGTTGGCGGAGTTCCAAGCGTTGATGCCAATGTTGACAGTGTTGGCCGCCGCCGCGTTACCAGTGGAACTGGTACCGATGTAGTTACCGGCGATGGTGTGAGAACCGGAATCGGTAAAAGTGATACCATTGGTGAAGCCTTGGATCACAAAGCCACGAATAGTGCTTCCGTCTGAACCGCTCGCTAGCAGAAAACCGTCGGTCACCGTGCCAGCACCATCGGTCAACACGATCAGCGGAGTGCCCGCGAAATCCGACTCGGTCGTCGCGTTGATGGTGACTTGGCCAGTAATGGGATCTAAAGCAGTTGCGAGCGTGATCGTGTGCACGCCAGCACCTGCGATGTTAAAGTTGATCGTATCTGCACCGGCGAGCGCATTGGCATCGATGATCGCTTGACGCAAGCTTCCCGCACCGCTGTCGTTGGTATTGGTGACGGTAAACGTGGCCAGCAGCCCTTCCCATTCGGCTTGTAACGCCGCGCTCACAACGATTTGCGTTTCGACCTCGCCGATGTGGTATTCAAGCAACCAGTTGCCACCCATCGACTCGGCACCGACGAGCGTTTCGCTGGCCGCAATGTCGAGTCCGGTCCACTGGGCGATTGATCCGAGCAGATCACGTCCTGCTTGAGTGCTCGCCAAGTCGCAGCCATAGAACATCAAGTCGCCGCCCGACTTCAAGACATTTGCCCACTCGGCAAATTCTGCTTGGCGATTGTTTGCGGCATTTGCATCAAACCACGTGTTGCCAAACTTAAACGCGCGGTCGGTGCCGTGGGTGATGAAGTGGACGGCGTCGAGCCGTTGTGCGAACTGCGATAAGTGGTTGTTGATCTGTGCTAAGCCATCGGTTTCGCCGTCGATTAGAGCGATTTCCAGCAACGCGTTCGTACCACTGCGACTGTTCAGGTCCGCCAGAATGGCTTCGTATCCAGCGACGCTGGTGTCGACGAAAACCAGTTCGATCCGAAGGAATGCGGTGTCGTCAATCGCAAGATCGACGACCACCGTTTCGTCTTCGTCGCCAACGACCAGTTCGCTATCAAGCGTATAAGTCCATTGTGATTGAACATCGTGTGAAACGGCGACCTGCGTTTCGATGGTGCCAACGATGTATTCAAAGTCCCAATCGCCACCCAGATCGGAATGCCCCGTCAAGTTATCGCTGGCCGCGACATCGGCACCGGTCAGCATCGCGATCGAATCGATTAACGCGCGGCCATCTTCGCTGCTGGCCAGATCACATCCATAGATCAAAATGTCGGCGTCAACACCGAGCGATAAACCCCAGCGGGCGATGCCCGGTGCGTATCCTGTGGCTGTGTCGAGACTGAGGTGCGTCGATCCGATTTGCAATCCGTTGCCATTGCCGTGGCTGATCAGGTGGACGGCATCGACGTTGGATAGCTGTGATAACTGAGCGCCAATCTGATCGATACCGTCTTGTTCGGATTGCAGACGGATGACAAACCAATCGATCACTTCATCGGGATTCGCATTGGCCTGCAGGCTGGCGATCAGTTCTTCAGCTTGTTGCACGCGTGAGTCAACAAACACGACTTCGGTGCGAGTGAACGGAACAAAGACAGATGAGTCGACCCACTGATCAGCGTCATCCCGTGCATCAACCGCTTCGTCGGAAACCGTGTCGGACTGTTCTTCATTGGACCGCGATGTCTTCACTTCTGGATTGATCGGTTGCGGCGATTGTAAGGACGACAGTGGAATGCCGAACAAACGCGCAATCGCCTCTTCGTCGCTTTCTCCGCTGTCGCCATGAATCGCAGCGAACGCTTCCGTACCATCGTCACCAAACATGATACGTTCTTCTAACTGGTAGAATTCGTATTGGCGGCGAGGTTTACGACTTGGCACGATTGTAGGACCGATGGGATTCGAAACCGTCGCTCGGAAGAAACGGCGGTCGACGGGGAACTTGCGAAATACGAAAGCCACGCCGCAGGGTCGACGTGACACTTCGGCAGGACCATCCGTTAAAATGCCCCCCGATTGATATCGGAAAGGTCAAGCCGCGCAAGAAGAAGATGGCTGCGGAGGATGCAGAAAATTGCGCTATTGCGTAGAAGTTGCCGATTGAATGGATCAAGCGGCGAAAGAGAGTCTGTCAGGATAAGCGGCAACGGTCGATCGTTGACCCGTACTCGCCAGCATTACTCGCCAGTAGCCAGCTTTCGGAAATAAGCTTCAATCGCTTCGCGGTAGTGTGTCGGCAGGTCACGGCTGATTTGCTGCAACGCTTCTTCACGCTCTGCGGGCGGCAAATTGCCCCAGCCGTTGCGTTGGCCGATATTCTTGCGATCGACGTCGCCCTGGCCGCTGCCACCGGCGATGCGACTGTCGTCCATCGGTTGATCCTGACCGGAGTTCTGATTTTGGCCGCCGGACTGTTGCTGTTGCTGCTGTTGTTGCTGCTGCTGTTGCTTTTTTTGCTGCTCTTCCATGTCCTCGATCAACTTCGTCAACTTGTCAATGATGACCTGTTCGCGTTGTTGAACGTCGCTGTTGGCACGTCCCAAATCGAGTCGACGTGTGACGTCGGTCATCAGACGCGAGATTTCGTCGAGGGAGTCTTCTTTTAAGGGTTTGATGTCGGCGACCATCAATTGCGCAGTGCGAACGAACCGGACGGGAGCGGCGGGTTCATTTTCAAGCAGGCGTCGCAAATCGGCCAACGCATCTTTTTTCATCAGCAACGAATGACGACAGACACCTCGATAAAACATCACGGAGGCGGGGTCGAGGCAATCGGTCGGTTCGACATCTGCAAACACGGGCAGTGCTTCGTCGTACAACCGCTGTTGCACCAGTTCACGGGCCAACCAGGTTCGCGACGTCGCAGCGACTGCGGCGGGCAGTTGATCGAAGTTAGCAGCCAAAGGTTCAGCCGACGCGAACCATGTAGCAGCAACCGAAGGATCTGCGAGAGTCAATTCTTTTAATCTTGCGACGGCTGGCAGAACATTTGCGGAGGCGTCGATCACGGCGCCGAGTACATCGCCGTCGCCATCGGTTAACTTTTGCAATAACAATTCTGACGCTTCATCAATCGCTTGAGGAGCAATGTTTAATTGGGTCCACGCGTCTCGTATCCGCTGAATCACTTCAGTTGATTCGGGTGATTTCCAGGACGCGTCCTTTTTGAGTCCGTCGGAGCCCAGGGCATTATTGAAACTTACAAGACCGAAAGAAATCGACGCCGACAGCAGGCTGGCGACACAGAATCCCTTGGTGACAAACGACCAGGCCGCTGAGACTCGATTCTTCATGCGATGGACTTCCGGGGAGGGTGGCAAAAGTTAGCGGAACGGCGCAAGCCGTCCGGTTTCCGTCGTAGCGGAACGGCGCAAGCCGTCC
>DNWZ01000493.1 GCA_003506095.1 Planctomycetaceae bacterium
GCGTTGATCGAAGCGGTCAGCGACAGCCCGGAATTGTTGATCCCTGTCAGCAATTGGTTGATCGTTAATTGCTGAGTGTCTTCCAGTGCAACGTTTGCCGACTTGCCGGTCGAATCGCTGATGCGAATCGATCCCGGCGAAATCCCTCTGCCTTGCCGAAGTTCAGCAAGCTTTGTGTTGAGATTGATGATCGGGCGGCCGAGATCTTTGCCATCGATGACGCGACCGGTGGATGTACTGTTGATGCCAAGTTTGGATGCAGTGGAATCGGTCGAAGTGATCGATAGAGTGTTGGCATTGCCACCGGTTAGGTCACGAATACGAAAGCCACCGCTGTTGTCGTTCAACCTAGCTTCCACACCAAGACCGCTGTCGTTAATCGTTCGGATCACATCCTGGGTGGTCGCAGCCGCTGAAAGGTCGATCGAACCGGTGTTGCCGTTGCTGGTCCTTACTTGAATCGTACCGAGCGTTCCCAAGCCAGCGCCGCCGTTGAGTTCCGACAGTTTGATTCCTTGCAAGCCAGTGGCCACGGTATCGCCGACGGTACCGTAGATATCGTGCCCCAATGCGGTATTGCCGGACACGTTGATACCGCGCAGCCCCAGATCGGCCGCCGTTTCGCCGCCACCGACTTCGTCAACCCGAAGGTTCGATGTGGTCGATCCACTGATGTCGGTCAACCGAATGGAATCGCCAACCGTTGTCGCCCGGACGCGAATGCTTGACGTCTCGTTGATGGCATTGATCACATCATCGATGTTTTTCGCTTTTGAAAGATCGATCTGTGCCGAGTTGCCCGCTCGGTCAGAAATTCGAATGCTTCCCGGTTGCACTCCTCGGCCCTGATTCAACTTTGAAAGCTCCGCACTTTCGGCAAGAAACCCGCCGCTGCGAATGAGGATTTCGCCCGAAAGTCCTAAAGAAGTCGCTGAACCGGTTGAGCGAAAATCGGATTCCGCAGAGTGAGTCGCCGCTAGCTGGAGAGTTCGGGCCGTGAACGAACCCATCTCGGCGTTGGAAGCCGCCGCGACCGAAACCGCTTTATCGTTCGTACTGGTCGCGGTTCGTGCTTCAAACTGACCAGGCAGGCTGAGGCGTTTGGACGACAGCTCGACACCGATGACAAGTGCTGTCAATTCCGCGATCGCAGATTGCTGCTCTTGCAACTTTTCGGTCCGCGCGACCAGGCGATCTCGCGGCTGGGCACTGATGGCCAGCAGTTTGTCGACGGTGCCGACGATGTCAGTACCGGTTATCAGTCCGATTGAGCTGGATATGCGGCCCATGGTAATAACCTGAACGGATGGGGGCGAGCTGCTGTGGGTTTACCCTCCTTGAGAGATCGGCGCGCGGCGCTGTCTGAGTTGAGCCCGTTCCTTTTTGGGCACTGGTAAAACAAAAATCCGACGACCGGTACGTTCAGTGCCAGCCGTCGGATGATTTTGATAATCCCGGCGTTCGAACATTCGAACGCGGAACAGAGTTTATCGCAGCAGCGACAACACGTTTTGTGGGTTCTGGTTAGCCAGCGACAGCACGTTGGTACCGGACTGGACCAGAATCTGAGCACGTGTCAACGCGGCCGATTCAGCGGCGAAGTCGGCATCACGAATCGAACTTTCGGCTTCTTGCAAGTTCGCAACGGTCTCTTGCAACGATACCAAGTTGCTGTCCAAGCTCGTCGACTGGAACGCACCCAGACGACCACGAAGGCCAGTTACCTGTGCAATCGCTTCGTTCACGATCTGTGCCGCACGGGTTGGATCGGTTGCCAAAGCGGCCGACTCACCCGAACCGAGTTCAAAAAGTTTACCCGATACACCACCCAGACGAGCCGAGTTAACGCTGCCGATACCGATTCGAGCTTGTTGATTGCTGACGACGTCTGGACCGAGTTGGAAGTTTGCACCACCACCTGCGATCGTGAACGACGCATCGCCCACAAAACCGTCTTCCATCGTTGCCGTCATATTCAGCGTTGCCGTGTTAACAGCCAACTGATTTCCTTGGCTGCTTGCCGCACGACCATTCACGGTTGCGACTACGTCGGTTCCCAGTGATCGTCCACCGGTACCAAAGTTGCCGCTTGCAGCTTGGCTGAGAACGCGCACTTCGACAATCGCACGGCTACCGAAGTCGGTACTGGTTAGTGCCAGTTCGCCTTCAACGGCTGCGGCGCGAATACCAGTTGCATCGGTTACCAAGTTAATTTGTGAAACCAATTGATCCAATGTCGTTCCAGCCGAGACATTGAACACTTCGGACCCTTGCGAACCTGCGAGCTCGAACACTGCTGCACCTTGCACACCAATGACGAGGTCATCAAGACCGCCTTCCAAGGCATTCGCTGTAGCAACAAACGTTGCATCATTGGCAGCAAATGATTCCAAGTCACCTTCAGCAGACACCGTTGCGGTGAAATCTTCTAAATTGCTAATCGCCGCCGCGATATCCCGAAGCGAAAACTCACCAGTCGTCCCAACGGTTACCGTCAACGTGTTATTTGCGAAAGTCGCGGTCGGCGCGGTCGTTCCAGCGACTTGGCTGAATACGACGGCACCATTGAACGCTGCTCCGCCTTCGGTTGCGACAATGTCGATCGAGCCGTTTTGCGTGATCGCATCTTCGCCACCTTCCAGGTCAGTTTCCGTGACCTCGAGGGTCGCGTCGTCGGCTGCAAAGCTGGTCAGTGTGCCACCCGCTGCAACAACGGCGTTGAACTCTTCTAAACCATTGATCGCAGAGGCGACGTCCGCAAGGTTTACCGTGCCCGTGGTGCCGATGGTTACCGTCAAAGTATTGGTTTCGGCATTGAACGCGGCACCTGTGGCTGCATCTTCGACTTGCGTGAATACAACTTGGCCATTAAACGCTGCTCCCGTTTCGCTGGCGGTGATCGTGATTTCGGCAGTGTCAACCACCGCGTCTTCGCCGCCAGTCAAATCGGTTCCAGTCGCTACGAGTGTCGCTTCGTCACCGTTGAAAGATGTTAACGTCGCACCAGCCGCAACCTCGGCACTGAAATCATCAAGGTCGTCAATCGCAGCGGCGATATCGGCAACATTGATCGGATCTGCGGTATCATTCACAGTGATCGTCAAAACACCGTTTGCGAACGCTGCGGTCGGAGTGGTTGTACCGTTAACCTGTTCAAACACCACCTGACCGTTGAAAGCTTCGCCACCTGCAGCAGCCGTGATATCGATCGTTGCGGTTTCGGTTACCGCGTCCGCACCGCCGGTCAGTGTTTCACCATCGCCAATGGCAATCACGTCTGCGGCGTCAACCACTATCACGGCTTCAGCGCCCTGAAAGTCAAAGTCCGCATTTGACGAAAGGAGAGTGGTGATTTCGGCTAAAGTCTGCCCTTCTTCGAGGGTAATTGTAATGTCGCTGCCGGTAACGGATATGTTCGACAATGTTCCCAGGTCACCGCCGACGCCCGCTGCAACAGTTTGAACTGTAACCGTTAGGCCTTCACCCGCGGCTCCCGCAAACGCGCCGCCGGCTTTTGTCGTCAGTGAAAAGTTGCCAGAGGTCGCAAGGGTGATCGCCGCGTTCGTCGCTTGTGTCGCCGGAGCCGTCTCGACCTCAAGAGTCAATCCACCGGTGGCAGCAACCGCAGGAGTACTTTCCGCCGCGATCGTCAACCCGCCTGTGGCAGCCGTAGCTGGTGTTGTTGTGACTTCGAAGTCGATGCTCCCGGTGGCTTCGATCGCATCAAAGCGATCGTCAGTACCACCAGCAAGTGCGACGGATGTTGAAGCAAGTGCATTTGCACCATCGAGCGTTTGCAAATCACCGGTCGCAGTTGCGGTGAATCTGCCCGTCGAATTGATTGCGGCAACAATATCTTCGACCGAGATTTCGCCTGATCCACCAATCGTGACGGTCAAGTTTCCGTCTTCGAAAGATGCGCCGACTTCTCCCTCATTGGCCGATCGGACAACCGAGATCGTACCGTTG
>DNWZ01000487.1 GCA_003506095.1 Planctomycetaceae bacterium
TGGAACGTTACCCCTGGATTCGTCAGGGTCAGCAGCAGGCCGGCATCCTGGTCGATTTGGTCGAAGCGTTTGATTTGTTCCCGGCGTTACGGGAGAAGGTTTCGTGAGTAAACATCAGTTATCAATTGCCTATCAACTGAGCTTTCAAAGCGATTGGCATGTGGGCAGTGGTTACGGTTCGATGATGGTCGATCGGCATGCTCGGCGACGACGTGACAGGGTGACTGGCCAGCAGATTCCCTATGTGCCCGGTTCGCAGATCAAGGGACTGTTGCGCGAAGCGTGTGAACAGCGGGTGGCGACCATGGGCGGCGAGGGCAGTCAGGTTGCCGAGGTCCATGGTGGCGATTCCGATGCGAACGAAAATTTAGTCCGTGCTTTCGTGCCCTCTACGATCAGCGAATTGATCGTCGATCGCCTGTTTGGGACGCGCTATGCGGGTGAATGTCTTTACTGTTCCAACTCCCAGGCGGAGACTGAACAACGTTTACGATCGACGGCGATCTCTCGAAACAGTATTGACCGTGCGACTGGGACGGCTGCGGCACAAAAGCTGTTTTCGACGGAAGTCGTACCTAGCCAAACTTGCATATTTGCCGGTGAAATCGAAGGCAGGCATGCGGAGCGGGAGCTTACGCTTTCCGATCATGGATTTCCCTATGAATACGCAATTCTGGTTGCGGCATTGCGATGCCTCGATTCGGTTGGCGGGGATCGCAATGTGGGGCGTGGGGCGGTGGAAGTAAAGATTACTGAAATCCGCTGGTGGCCTGCTGGTGGTAAAGACTGGCAATCGGTCGACTTGGCGAAAGCGTTTCAGCCACTGGAAGAGGACGAAACGTGCGACATGATTCAAATGATTCGTGAAGGATAAGGAACAGTTCTGATGCCGCGTTATCGCTTGACTGCTACACCGCTTGATCCGATCACCCAACGCAAAAGCCGACAGTCCCAGGTTTCTGCGGGATTGACGTCGATCAGTGGCACGACGTTGCGTGGTGCGCTGGCCAAGGAGTTCATCGATCTGTACGGTGATGGTGATGCGAGGTTTGGGGAATTGTTTCTGGACGAAGATGCCACGCGATTCGGTACGCTGACGCCATGGCCACGCTCGATTCCTTTGACCGCCACGTCTTGCAAGCGTTTCCCTGGCTTTGCGGATGATCAACCGCGTGGGCATGGTGTCATCGACCAGCTGTGGATGCGTGTTGCTGAACAGGTCTCGGGCGGTCCGTTGTCTGCGGCGCAGTTGGATCTTTGGCTGTATTGCCAATCACCGCTGGAAGCGGGCGGACGTTGCGGGGCGGCGATGAAGCCGTTTAGCGGTGGTTGGCAATGGGACGAAGATTCATCCACCGCAACCACCCACAAAAAGCCAGCGGCTCTGGTCAATGCCCATGTCGGCATCGACCGAGCCACCGGAACCGCGTCCCCATCGATTTTTTACACGCTGTGCGCTATCGATGCACCCCAGCAAGCATGGTTGGGATATGTCGATGCAACGCCGCATTCGCGAACGCAACTGGACGAATTGTTGCAACGCTCACACGGACGCATTCGCGTAGGGCATGCCAAAACCCGTGGTTACGGTCGCATCCAATTGCAGCTTGACGAACAGGCCGACGACAACTCGGCGAACGACCAAACGGCGGCCTGGACACGGTGGAGCGACAGTCTGCGGCAGTTCCTGGGGCAAACGCTTGCACCCAAGCAAACGCAAGCTTACGAAAACTGTACGTTTTTTTCACTCACGTTCCCAGCCGGTGCGATCTTTGTCGATTCTTTTTTGCGGTACAGTTTGGATCCCGCAACCACAACGACCTGGTTGCCTGGGTTAAGGGAAGTCGACGCGGAAACCTTGTGGCGCAATCTTGAGTCTTTGCCCGAAGCGATGCTGACCAACGTGACTGCCGTGACGCGGCATGAACTGGTACGCGGCTGGAATGCGGCGCACGGTTTGCCTAGGCAGGACGATTACGCAGTCGCCGCCGGGGCCGTTTACGTTTACGCGTATCGCGGAGACCCTGCCTGGCTTTGGGCACAACTGCAAGCGATTCAGACATCGGCGATTGGTCTGCGGCGTAACGAAGGTTTTGGCCAAGTCCTTGTTTGCGACCCCTTCCACCAGCTTTTTGCTCCCACAACGTTCGTATCAACGGAGATACCTGCATGACAAAAATATTGACTGCTGAACTGATTGATTGGGCCAACGACTACTTGGAAAACGATCAGAGACATGCGCAGTTCGAGGCGTTGGGAGCATCCTGTTTCGGTGTGTTCGGTGCCGAGCAGGGAAAGGTCAGCACCCAGGTTCGCAATTTGCAATCAATCGTCAACACGGCCGTTCGATTTGCAGATATCGAATTTTTCATTAAGAACCAACTGGGGCGTGACAATGATGCAGCCAAAAAGTGGGCGAGACTTGCTCCGCACCCACTGGAGCAACTGAAGCAGTTAGCTGATGAGACCAATCCCGCTGGTCAATGCTGTAGTGTTCCCGGTTCGCTACAAGCCTCCGCTAAGGAGCTAGTGGTTCCGCTGCGGTTGTACTTGGCGCAAGGTTGGGTTCGCGGGGTGGTGGGTGGCTATATGTTCGCCAAAGCTCAGCGTGAAAATTTGATCCAGCAGGGGTAACAGATAATGACAACCTACGATCGCCAACAACTGGCCGAAACGATTCTCCGCGACCAAGCGATCGCTGCGGTCGAACAATTAGTCGCGGAGGGTTTGGTTCCGGAAAAGAAGCTCGGAAGAACGCAACTCAAGCATCTGCAGCAAGTAGCTCGTGATCGCCCTGACCAAGTGAGACCGTACGCAAGACACCAACTCGAGAAGATCCCAACTGACAAGCACAAGAATCATGTAGGTGTCGATGCTACGGTTGCTAACTTTTGGCAGGTGGTGAGCGGATGCGTTGAAACCTCGGGCAACAGTGATGCTTGGTCTTTAAGCCAACAAGCGAAAGCGTATTTTCCAGCCGAGTTAAATGTGCTTGATCAACCGCTACCGAACGGAGCGTCGATTGAACAGCGACAACAACGCAACCAATTAAACAAAAAAAAGAGTGAGTTCTTAAAGGACTGGGACGAGTGGGCGGTCCCCGCCTTTTTCGATTTTTTCTGCATCGAGTATTTGTATCGTCTGAAGTGCCGTCACTGAAGTGCCGTCACTGGCTTGCGCGTAGCGTCGTTATATCCTGTAATCAAATTAGTTTTCTTGGGTGAGTTCGAGAAATGACATTTATCGACCGTATGAAATTAACCCGTCGGATAAAGATCGTGTCGGAACTAACCTTCGAATCGGGCTGGAGAATCGGCAGTGGACGCGAAGGGATGGCGGGTTCAGACATGGGAGTCTTGCTGGATCAAGNNTGCGGTCCAAATGCGAGACGCTGGCACATGCCCTGAACATGTCCGCATGCTGTTTGGATCGTCAAGCTAGCGGGGTAGACTGCATTAGTGATTCAAAGTACTTCAGCCAGGTTTCAGCTCAGTATCAGGCATTGACCACTTTCGCAGCCAGAAAGGCTTGGCTAGACACTCATATCTGCGACGTTTGTCAATTCTTTGGATCGCCGCTGACCGCCGGACGTTTGCGAGTCTCAGCCGGTAAACGAATCGGCGATCCGGCCACCGTTCATGTGCGAGATTCGGTGGTCTTGGATCGCGATAGCCATACCGCCAGGGATGGATTGAAGTTCGATTACGAAGTCGCCGGGGCAGGAACCAAGTACGAGCTGGAAATCGAGTTCACCAATCCACAGACCAACGAGTTGGCCCTGCTGGGTGCCGCGTTGCTGGATTGGGCCGAGGGTCTGAGCGTAGGTGGATTTACGACTCGGGGGTTGGGGCGGGCCAGCGTTATTGTAAAGG
>DNWZ01000546.1 GCA_003506095.1 Planctomycetaceae bacterium
CAGGCGAAGAGGCCAACGAGTTGCGTGCTGAGGCGAGCGATTCGGAAGCGGAAGCGATGGAGTGGGCCGCTCGGATTGAGCAGATCGACACGCAATTGACGCAGCATGTCGCGTTAGAATTTGAAATGAAAAATCTGAAATCTCAGATACGCGAAGCGGAGAAACGCAAAGACGACTTGATCGCAGCGGCCCGCACCAAGATCACCGAAGCCGAGGCAAAGAAGTTGATATTGGCCCGGTTCAAACGCCTGCTGACCGATCAATTCGACGGCTACTTGCGGCAGTATCAACGAGCGTTCGTCGGCGCGATCGAAAATCTCTGGTCAAAGTACGCAGTGACAACCAAGCAGATCCTCGCCGAACGAGATCAAGAAGCCGCCCAGCTTGATGAGTTTTTGAAGGAGTTGGGGTATGAGTGATTGGACGACGGAGAGACTTGGAACCTATGCCCGAACGTTTGCAGGCGGTACACCTGACCGAAGCAGGCCAGATTTCTTCGGTGGAACGATTCCGTGGGTCAAATCAACGGAAGTCAATCTGGGAAAGATATATCAAACAGAGGAGCACTTGTCTGAGCTTGGCTTAAAATGTTCGGCGACAAAATGGATACCTGAAAACACAGTACTCGTTGCATTGTACGGCGCAACAGCCGCGCAAGTAGGCTTCCTTAAAATTAAGGCGACCGCAAATCAAGCAGTTCTTGCTATTTGTCCCGATGAGCGCCTGGATTCAACCTACTTATTTTATTCACTCACTGCCGCAAAGGCCAGAGTTCTGTTTCAAGCGCAGGGCTCAGGTCAGCCAAATCTAAACAAACAAATAATTGACAATTTGCATATAGCAGTTCCGCCCCTCCCTCAGCAGCGTAAGATTGCCCGGATCTTAACGACGGTTGACAACTTGATCGAGAAGACGGAGTCATTGATCGCGAAGTATGAGTCGATCAAGCAGGGGATGATGCACGACCTGTTCACGCGAGGCGTGGACGCGCACGGCCAACTCCGCCCCCCTTACGCCCAAGCCCCCGAACTCTACAAACACTCCGAACTCGGCTGGATCCCGAATGAATGGGAGGTTTGTCGAACTGGCGATTGTTTGGAACGAATTGAGCAAGGCTGGAGCCCTGATTGTGACTCGGAACCAGCCTCGGCGGGCGAGTGGGGTGTGCTTAAAACGACAGCGGTTGTGTGGGCAGGCTTTGATTACTGCGAGAACAAACGGCTTCCGAAAAAGCTAACACCAATTCCAAAGTACGAAGTTAAAATAAATGATGTATTGATGACAAGAGGCGGGCCTAATTCTCGAGTCGGTGTGGTTGTTCATGTTCGGCAAACGACCGACAAACTTATGTTATCTGATAAAATTTATCGATTGGTGCCGAAAACAGGCTTATTGCCCAATTACTTTACGTTGGCGTTATCTTCTGAACGTACCCAAACGTACCTCTCAACTCTTAAGACAGGGCTTGCCGAATCACAAACAAACATCTCTCAGGAAATTGTACGACGATTGTGGATCGGTATTCCCGAAATCGATGAACAAGAAAAGATTTGCAGACGCCTTGACGCGATCCAACAGGCCATGAATGCGGAAATGCGTGGTCTATCTAAGTTGCGATTGCAAAAAACCGGCCTGATGCAAGACCTTCTCACGGGCAAGGTCCGAGTTAACGCTGACGAGGAGAATACTGATGAATGACGTGCAAACTGACTCGCCCTCCGGCGAACTTGATGAGAACACGTTTCGCAAATCGGCTTTTTACGAACAACTTGTTGAACATGTTTTTATCTCCGAAGTTTTGCAGGAGGCTTGGTATCGATTTGGTGAGACGGTGGAAGTCTTGCGTTCGGAGGTCGATGCGTCGGGTTACGATGTGGTACTCGAATGCAACGGAATCCTACGGCATGTCCAGCTAAAGACGTCACGATCAGGTGGCAAGACGGCACGGCAAAAGGTGAATGTCGCGCTTGCAAAAAAGCCCAGTGGGTGTGTGGTGTGGATCGTACGCGACGAAGACCAGGCGACCAGCCGAATGTCGCTCTCCTATCGCTTTTTCGGAAATGCCGCAGGTGACCCGTTGCCATGCTTGGATAACTATCCAACCGCCAAACACACAAAAGGGAATAAGGACGGGCTGAAAACGGAGCGGCCAGCCATCCGAGTGATTCCGATTCGCGATTTCGCCAAGATCGAAACAACCACCGAATTGGTTACTCGACTCTTTGGTTTCGCCATACCCATCGCTATCGAATGAAGCATCAACAGGATTCGCACATGGGCAAAGAAAATGATCGTCTTGCTAAGCTTTCAACGGGTATTTGTCCGTTTATGCAAGACCTGCTCACGGGCAAGGTTCGGGTAACGGTTGACGAATTGGACGAGGTTGCTTGATGAACACCCGATTGCCATTCAACATTGACGACTTGCTGCGCCAGCGTACTGTCGAAGGCGACCGAATCGAGTACAAGGCGGGCTGGAATCCCGATCCAATCATTCGGACATTGTGCGCCTTTGCGAACGATTTTGAAAACCTGAGCGGTGGCTATGTGGTCATCGGGCAAGATTGTGACGATGACGGACGAGCGATCTTTCCGCCAATCGGCCTGAAGGAAAATCAACTTGATCGCATCCAACGCGAACTGCTGCAACACTGCAAACTGATCCAGCCGAATTACTTTCCCGTTCTGAGTATGCAGCAGGTCGATGGTCGCAACCTGATCGTGTTGTGGGCTCCAGGAGGATTGAATCGACCCTACAAAGCGCCGCGTGCCGTCACAGCCAAGGTGAAAGAGTATCACTACTACATTCGTCGTTACTCCAGCACGGTTGAGGTGAAACCGAACAGCGAAGACGAACAGGAACTTTTGCGATTGACCGCGACCGTTCCATTCGATGATCGCCAATGCCAAAAGGCTGACTTGGATGCGTTGCGTTTATCAATGATCCGTTCGTACTTGAAGGAGGTCGGCAGCGAACTCTATGAAGACTCGGCACAGATGCCGCTGTTGGATCTGTGCCGTCAAATGAATATCGTCGACGGTGCCGACGAGTTCGTGAAACCTCGCAACGTTGGCCTGTTGTTCTTCAGTGAAGATCCGACTCGCTTCATTCCCGGTGCTCATATCGATGTCGTGATTTTCCCCAACGGCCCCGGCGGCGATGTCTTGATCGAAAAAACGTTTCGCGGACCGATTCAGGAACAGATTCGCGACGCACTTCGTTATATCGAGAATCGAGTCGTGCGAGAGAAGGTGATCAAGCATCCGGGCAAGGCGGAGGCGACACGCTTTTTCAGTTATCCGATGACTTCGATCGAAGAGGCATTGGTCAACGCGATGTACCATCGCGGCTACGATCAACGCGAACCGGTCGAGGTGCGGATCAATCCTGAGGGAATTGAGATCATCAGCTACCCTGGCCCCGACCCATCGATCAGGCTCGAGTCGCTCAGCGGCGGCAAAATCATCGCTCGTCGTTACCGCAATCGGCGGATTGGTGAGTTTTTCAAGGAACTGGAACTGACCGAGGGGCGAAGCACGGGCATTCCCAAGATGCGAGCGTCAATGGCCCGCAACGGGTCGCCGGAACCCAGCTTTTCGACCGACGAACTGAGAACCCATTTCCTGGTCGAATTGCCGGTTCACCCCGAACTCGCGGGACTCATGGTCCAAGATGAGGCGCATGATAAGGCGCATGATGAGGCGCATGACGCACTAACGGAAGTCGAGGTCAGGGTGGTACGGTTCCTTGTGCAACAACCCCGAAGCCGCCCGGACATAGCCAGGCACCTCAACATTACGAGCAGAAGTGGCCATCTTTACAAGACCATCGACAACCTGCGGACATTGGGGTTTGCTGAGTTGACTATCCCCGAAAAACCGCAGAGCAAGAATCAGAAGATGCGTATCACGTCGAAAGGCTTGGCCTGGTTGGCAGAAAACGAGGCGAAGGATGTCTGAATACTCCTTCGTCGAAAAACCGTTTCTCGATCAATTGGCGGCACTCGGCTGGACCGTGATCGACCAGGGACCGAGGATTCCGACAGAACCAGCCAAAAGCTTGCGAACGAGCTTTCGTGAGGTATCGCTGCGCGAAGTGCTCAACCACTTGTACACCCACCCGATCGTGACGCCCAATGAAGTCGCGAAACTGCTTCAAACGACCCATCAAACGGCCAACACCCTGATCCATGATTTCGAATCGCTGGGAATCCTCGAAAAATCGTTCAAATTGGAACGTAGCCAAGCGTACATTTTCCGACGGTACTTTGATTTGTTCTTGAGTTGACGTGATGCAAATTCCGGGGACGGAAGTTTACATCACGCAGATGTCATGTAAGTTCGATGCCTTCCAATTTACATGACCGCATCAACGGCCAGGCAGAAACGCCCCGGCGACTACCCCGAAATACTGACCATCGGCGAGCACAAACCGATTGCAGACCACCATTTCGGGTAAACTATCACAACCCGAAAAGTAGGTGAACTACTCGTTGTTTGTGCTATCCGAGGGCTGAGCCATTTCTGAATACTCCTTCGTCGAAAAACCGTTCCTCGATCAATTGGCGACACTCGGCTGGACCGTGATCGACCAGGGACCGGGGATTCCGACAGATCCGGCCAAGAGCTTGCGATCAAGCTTTCGTGAGGTATCACTTCGCGAAGTGTTCAACCGCTCTGTACGCTCGCTGAACGTCACCGCAGACGGGCGTGAGTGGTTGACCGATAAACAGATCGACGACCTGCACGACGCGATCTACAGCCACTCGGCTCGCAGTTTGGCAGAGACTAATGAAACGGTGCTGGGGCTGTTGTTTCGCGCTCAAGTCGATGCCAACGAGCTGACCGGCGAACAATACCCGAACGTTTGCC
>DNWZ01000692.1 GCA_003506095.1 Planctomycetaceae bacterium
CATCTTTCTTTTGGCTAGTGATTTCGCGGTACAAATCGCTAAACGCAAACCCGCTGGCAAAATACTCGCGAGAACGTTGTCGAAATGCTTCGACATCACAATCATCCACCACGGTCATCGTCCCATCCTGACGCCACTTATCTAATAACTCGGATTCCTGCTGGCGAATCCCGGCGAGCACTTCAGCGCCTAAAGATTGCACTGCGTCGGTCAATGCTGTTTGCTCGGCTTCGCTCAGCGTGTTCCAAACACGTTCATTGATCAGCACTTGAACCGATGATTGAATGTGACCGGTTAAGATCAGATACTTTTGGACTTCATGAAAACCCATTGAATAGATTACCGGCACAGGATTCTCTTGACCGTCAGCGATACCTTGCTGCAACGCCATATAGACTTCGGAAAAGGCCATCGGCATCGGACTCGCACCCAGCGACGCGCCCGATTCTTGCCAGACCTTTGCACCGGGCATGCGCAACCTAAAACCGCTTAAATCCTCTGGCTTGCGAATCGGTCGATTGGCGGTGATGTGACGGGCGCCATAAGCCCACGTGCCCAGCACGCGAACGCCGAACCGCTGGCGCAGCGTTTCCCAGTGCGGTGCCATCAATTCGCCATCGGCAACCGATTGCATCTGTTCCAGGTCGGTAAATGCGTAAGCGGCATCGAACGCCCCCAGCGGTGGATGCCACATCGCCAAGAACGACGGCCCGGCGACCGATAAATCGATTTCGCCGGCGACCAATTGTTCCAACAGTTCGGCTTCGTTGCCCAGTTGAGCGGCGGGAAAAACATTCACTTTCAATTTAACGCCCGATGCAGCCAATCGGTCGTTCAATCGTGACGCACCGAACTCATGCGTCGGGCTGCGGACTTCGTAAACGTGCCCGATCCGCAGGCGGCGAAATCCATCCTCGTCCTCCGCGGCTTTACATCCAGCGACTAAAATGACGGTCAACATCGCCACCGAAGTCACTATCGTGATCCAATCAGGGATGAATACGCGTATCATTTCAGCAGGACACGATGAGAGGTAAGGCGAGAAGAAGACGCACAGACGCGAACAGGCGGGACAACGCAGGATCATCATCATGCAACAATCGACCGGAATCGAACAGGTGTTAGCACGCCGCAGTCTACTTCAACTCGCCGTTGCATCGTCAATTGGCGTTGCCGTGGGCCCAGCATTGCGACCATCCGTCGCACAACAACCGCTGCAAGAATCTTTACCCGCGCCACGAATCGATTGCCATTTGCACTGCTTTGCTGGGTTGACGAATGCTCGTTTTCCCTATCACCCCAACGCCCCGTATCGTCCGGCCGACCCGGCGACGCCCCAGCATTTGCTCGATTGCATGGCCGGAGCGAATGTTTCACACGCGATCGTCGTGCATCCTGAACCGTACCAGGACGATCATCGTTATCTGGAGTATTGTTTGGAGATCGGCAAAGGGAAACTTAAGGGAACGTCGCTGGTCTTCGCCGATTCGCCCCACGCGGTCCAGCAATTGACCGACTTGGTCAAACGAATGCCGATCGTCGCGACGCGAGTTCATGCCTATGCCCCCGACCGGTTGCCGCCGCTGGGTTCAGATTCGCTGAGGGCACTTTGGCGGTGTGCGGCGGAACTGGGGATCGCGGTCCAATTGCATTTCGAACCTCGTTACGCACCCGCATTTGAACCGCTGATCCGCGAGTTTCGCGACACGCCGGTGATCATCGACCACCTTGGACGCCCCTTTCAGGGAACGCCCCAAGAACATGCTGTGGTCATTCAGTGGGCCCAGCTCAAGAACACCTGGATGAAGATTTCATCGATCCCTGAAACGACTCAGTATCCGCATCGAGATATCAGCCCGATCATTCGTGAATTGGTCAAAGCCTACGGTCCCGACCGCATGCTGTACGGCGGCGGTTTCAATGCCAGTGCGACACCGAAATCTTATCGTGCGGCAATGGACCGCGCCGCGTCGTATCTGGCTGAACTGAGCGACAACGATCGGGAAAAGATCTTTGGTGGCAACGCAAAGAATCTGTTCTTCAGCTAGGCGTTTTGGTCAACGGATCGATAGAGTCGCCTAGAAACTCGCTGGCCAGGTTGGCCCTTTGCAGTGCGTCGTATCGGTCAAGGCGGCGAATGCTTCGAAACAACGCAGTGAATCAAAATCGGCTTCCGCGCTAGCCCGCCTTTTTAGCCTCGGTTTCAACTCAAGAGCCCATGCGAGTTCATAGATAGCCGCACGCGGCTGCATAGCCAGGGCCAAATAGCAGGCCAAATTGTAATGCAAGTCGGCATCATCGGGCTTTACGGCCAAGGCACGGGTAATCGTTGTAATCGCTTCGTCGATCAAGCCAAGGCGTTTTTGGCACCACGCCAGACCCAGCAGCGCGTCGCGTCGGAGCCAACGATCCAGGCTCGCTTTTCGCAGCGAAGCGATAGCACTGCGATGTTTGCCGAGCAATCGCAGCGACTGTCCGATCAGCAGGTGTCTGGCCGGTTGGTGGCGTTTTTCGACCCGACATCGAGCGGCTAAATGGAGTGCTTGCCGGAGCGTCCGTCGCCGCAATGCGGGGGCCAAGCCGAGTCGGCCTGCTGGGCCGGTCGCAAGTTCCAAATAGCCTTGGGCGGCGAGCAATTGCCGGGGAAGCCCAAAATTGCCACACTCCGTTGTGTCGGAGTCAGCGGCATCGGGCCCGCTGTGGTCAGTCACTGAAATATCCGATTGGCCCGATTGGCCCAACATGTTCGGATGTTGTTTCTTGCCGACGATTCCCGGTCCGAAGACCAGTGGGAATGAAAAATGTTCACCGTCGCTCATTTCACCACCTCTTACGTGTTCCTTAATCCGCTGATTGTACGCCCGCAGAGGCTGTCAAAGGAAGAGTTTTTTGCTGCAAGTTTGCAATTCTGGGCACGATTGGTTTCGGTAGAATCGGTGTTTTCAACCACCTCCGCAAAAGGAATAACAAAGATGACGTCTTGTCCGACAGATCCGCTGGCCAAAAAGCATTGCCAACCCTGTGAAGGGGGTGTCGACAAACTGACGCCGCTACAGATCGAACCGCTGATTGCTCAGGTGCCGCTGTGGCAGGTGACAAAGTCGGGTGACGCGATTGAGCGGAAGTTCAAATTTCGCGATTTTGTGTCAGCGATTGCGTTTCTGAACCGCGTTGGCGAGATCGCGGAGGATGAACAGCATCATCCCGATTTGCACTTAACCGGATATCGCCACATCGCGATCGAAATCACGACGCATGCGATTGGTGGTTTAAGCGAAAACGACTTTATTTTGGCAGCGAAAATCGACGGGATCACGCCGCAGTGACTTTCAGAGCACCGAACCGGGTGGCGCTGCGGCGTTGAACGAAGGAATCGCTAGGCAAGCGTTTTTGGCTTGGGACCAGCCGAACAGATCGCTTCGCTGCTGCCGGTTTCGAACTTGCGAAAATTGTTGCGAAACAGATCTGCCAAGCGATTGGCGGTCTGGTCGTACGCATCATGATCCGGCCACGCGTCGCGAGGCCACAGCACTTGCGGCGCGATGTCTCCACAGGTTTCTGGCACTTCGAAACCGAACACCGGATCGATTTGCCTAGACGTACTTTCGAGCGTCCCGTCGTGAATCGCATCGATGATCGCTCGGGTGATTTTCAGACTCATGCGTTTACCGACGCCGTAACCCCCACCGCTCCAACCGGTATTGACCAACCAGACGTTGACGCCGTGCTGTCGAATTCGATCGGCCAGCAATTCGGCATATTTCGCTGGGTGCCACACAAGGAACGCGGCGCCAAAGCAGGCGCTGAACGTCGCTGACGGTTCGGTCACGCCCATTTCGGTACCTGCCACTTTCGCGGTGTAACCACTGATGAAGTGGTACATCGCTTGTTCGGCCGAAAGCTTGCTGACGGGCGGCAAAACGCCGAATGCGTCACAGGTCAGGAAGATGACGTTTTTAGGATGCTCACCCACGCAAGGCACTTTCGCGCCCGGGATAAACTCAATCGGATAAGCGACGCGAGTATTCTCGGTGATCGATGCATCGTCATAGTTCACCTCATGCGTGCTGTCGTCGTAAACGACGTTTTCCAACACGGCACCGTAGCGAATCGCTTGATAGATTTCCGGTTCGTTCAATGCGGAAAGGTGAATCACTTTGGCATAGCAACCACCTTCGATATTGAAGACCCCATTGTCGGTCCAACAGTGCTCGTCGTCGCCGATCAATTGGCGATGCGGATCGGTTGAAAGCGTGGTTTTTCCCGTACCGCTGAGCCCAAAGAACAGCGTGACATCGCTGGGGTCGACCGCCGAACTATTGGCACTGCAGTGCATGCTCAGCACGCCATCGCGTGGCATCAGATAATTCATTACCGTGAAAACGCCTTTTTTCATTTCGCCGGCGTATTGAGTGCCCAGGATCACCAATTCACCCTGTTCGATATTGAGGTCGATGCTCGTGCGACTGGTCATTTGCGGCGTGTAAGGATTCGCCGGGAACGTGCCAGCGTTAAAGATCACCAGGTCGGGATCGGCAAACTCGGCCAACTGGGCGGTCGTCGGCCGAATCAACATGTTGTGCATGAACAGAGCGTGATAGGCACTTTCGGCGATCACACGAACTTTGATTTGGTGGTCTGGGTCCCAACCGGCATAGCCATCGAAAACAAAGATCCGCTTGCGGGTGTTCAGATAATCGATTGCGCGTTGGCGATTGATCAAGTACGAACGTTCGGTCAGGCGAATATTGATATCGCCCCACCAAATGTTTTCTGAACTCGCGGGATCGTCAACGATGCGCTTGTCCTTAGGGCTGCGGCCGGTCTTGTCGCCACTGCGGGTCGCAAGTGCACCACTGGCCGCGATTGCCGCATGGCGATCAATGATCGCGTACTCGTAAAGGCGAGCCGGTGTCGCGTTGCGAATGATATTTTTGACCGTCAAGCCGTAAGGGGCTAGGTCAATCGGATTGATACTCATGAGAATCTGCAATGCTAAAGAGCGATTACGACTTGAGCCTATCCGAAAAGGGGTCTGACCCTCTCCGGCGAGGCCAAAAAAACAATGACATCGATTCGCCTCCAAAGGGTCAGACCCCTTTTCGGATAGGCTCTTAGGCCAGCGATCGACAGCATACGCCGGTTAACGCGTTACGTTAATCGATTGGTTAAGGATCCGACCACCACCCTGTTCGACCGCGCGCAGCAACATTGTCTTTCCGATCAACGATTGGGCGTCCTCCCACGTGAAGTCACGGCGCACGGTCGCACCTGCGGCAACGCCGATTTGACGGCGTTGATACTGGCGTCCTTCGGGGGGAAACAACAAACAATCGTATAGCTGGTCTTTGTCGCTACTGTTGCGCAACTGCAATTGCACAACCAAGGTATCGTCGACCTGTTTGGTGATCACTTCGACATCCAAGCCATCGGGGCCGACAGCGATCTTTCGCTCAAGGGTGAATCGGCGGATCGGTTCGTTTCGCAAAAAACATTGAAACTGCAGCGGCACATCGCCAATTCGGGCGCTATTTCGCAGCACGATTGCGAATTGAAGTTGGCTTTCTTCCCCTGGCACCATCTCGAAAGCTTGAGGCGGCGACTCGACAATCCAATCGTTGGGCGGCACCAATGCGACGGAGCCCGAAAGCGGATATTTGGTCGGATTGCGAATCACGAGTTCGACCTGCTGGCGACGCCCCAAAAGGCTATCAATGCGGTCCTTGACCAGGCGAGTGGTCATTCGCATCGAGACAATCACGGGGTCGAGGTCGACTAAGAAGATCGGTGTCCGATCGAGACGAAAGCGATGTTTTGGCTGTCCGCCAACATCCACTTTTTCGGGCTCGGATTGGCGTCCCCATGCATCGATTTGCCGTACATTCTCGCCGACATAGAGATCGACCGTCGATGGTTCGAGACTCCACAACATCATCATTGTTCTGGAATCATTTGCGAACACCATGTTTGATCCCGTGCCTTCCTCTTGGATCGCTCCGACCCGCGCGACATCACCCAGCAGCAGTGATGCGGTACGCCATGGCAAATACAAATCGTCCGGTCGCCAATCGCTGCGCAAGATACCCTGCTTACGGTCGCGTGGATTGCTGATGAACGCGCCGGTGACCGAGTGGCCACGCACGGTCCCCATCCGCAACAAAAGGTCGGTAATTCGTGAATCTCGATCGTATTTGGTTTTATCCAGCGGGTTGAGGCTCAGCCAATTTTCTTGCCGGGTTCGTTGCTTGCCGGGTTCCGTTGCAGCAACGGTATCCGATGCCATCGATCGTAAGGCCAATTCGAGTTCATCAGCGGTAAACGGTTCGTCGGTCGCCCGACTGACGGCGCTGGCGACCGCTCCGACTTCGGGCGGCAAGACATCCAGCCACGGCCATGAAATCGCGACACCAATCGGTTGGCCATAACCCTGAAGCTCGCGATTGATTCCGCGAATAACTTCAGGTAATTGGGGTCGCCCGATGAAGCTATGGTCGCCATCGAACCCGAGTTGCCATGTCGGCACGCGGATCGTCAGTCGTGTCATGACCGGTTCGAGCAGTGGTTGCCAAATACGCGAATCGCGAAACAAATTAGCCGCCACAGGCTGCCGCTTTTCGCGTTCATCGATGATCGTTTGGATCGCTGGCGGTGGACTGGCAAGCAGGCCGATACAGCGAACTTCTGCTTCCTTGAGCCGTTCGGTCAACCAAGCCGCGTTGTCCAGTGATACCCGATCGTCGGGCTCGATCCAAAAGGGATATTTCACCGCATAGACCCCTGAGTTTTTCAACCACTCGGGTACCGACTTCAAATCGATATTGCCGACACCCTCGGGCAGTGTCCAGCCGAATGGGCCCGCCGCAGCCATGACCGGCAGGTCAGCCAAGACTGCAAGGGTCGTTTCGGTCCTGAGCCATTCGCGTCCATTTTCGATCAATCCTGAACGAATCGTATAGAAACCAGCCGGCAGTGGCGGTAACTTCCATTCCGCCGTCGCCTCAATTTCGACCTTTTGGTTCGGGTCACTGTCTGAAACCGCATCCGCCACATCCGAGTCTGCCGCGAACGAATTGTCGGGCCGCGAAGGGCGTGACTTGTTCTTCGGATCGTCGACATCCATCGCGCCGTCTTTCAAGAAAGCGGCTTCGAAAGCTCCGTACTGTGCTACCGCATCAGCGGCTTTGCGTTTCTCTTTTGCCTGGCCGTCGCTGTCGACAACGATCTTTTCCAAGCGAAATGGTTGATCTTCGCGAGCGACCTGCCGGCCTTGGGTATCAACGACGACAAATCGCGCTGTGTTGGTCGTGTCCAACAAGCCCATCACGCGCATTTGAATAACCGGTTGGTCGCCAGGCCGGTAGATTGCCATGCGTTTGTCGGTCTCCACACGCACCCGAGGCACTTGCATCACGACCAGGTCGTCAAAACCGACGGCACCATAAATATCCCGGTCCTTGCCCCACTGCTGTGGCGTTAAGTAAAGCCGGACCGCCATATTGACCGCACCCACAGGCGATGACGACATTTCGGTTTTCCAAGGCGTCCAGGATCGGGTCCCACTGAACGAATCCGATCGCTCGGTGCGAATCACTTCGCCAGCCGCGTTGAGAAAAATCAGTTCACCAAAAGCATGATTGTGCTGAAGCCGGTCGGTAAAAAGCCGACCGGTCAGCTGGTAGCGAAAGTTGGGATCGAAAGGGATCGTCGGACTTTGCAACATCGCGGCACCGCCGTCGAGCTCGATCCGCAAGTAATGATCGATCAACCAATCACTGGCCGCAGGCGGCAACGGTGGTAGAAAACCGATCGTCGAGCGAACCTTTTCCCAAGGCCGCAACATGAAACGGTCGATGCCGCGCGTCAGGTCGAGCGATTTCGGATTGTGGGCGACAATCTTCACCGGCAAATAAGGCGGATGTTGACTGTCCCGCCGACGCGTCCAGCCGTCGGGATAAGCGTCAAAGTTCTTGTCTTCCGACCGTTCGAAACGAAACGCCGTCATAATCGACTTGCTGTGCATCGCTCCCGCAGCCGTGATCTCGATCGCCGTTTCGTTGCTCAGCGAATACCCTTTGGTCGGTTCGGTCGTCAGCCCGCTGGTACCAAATGCCGCTGGACCGGTCGCAAGCTCACCCTGCCCTTGGGACCTGCTCACCCATGCATCGGCACCGCAGACAACGCCCGCGCCGCCCACTAAAAAAGCGATCAGGGTGCCTACGAAAAGACACACGGTTTTCCTAAAGCAACAAACGGATGGCGCAAACGCGATCAGAATGGCACAGGAATCCGATTGATGTCGATTCACGGCTGGTTTCATCGTTAGGCTGGAAAACATAGGAAACCGTAGCACGATAAACCCGGCCGTGACGTCAAAGACTGTCGCAAGCGTGCCCTGTGCAGGAACACGAAACCGGCTGACAATCCGAAACTGCGCCACCGACTGGTCGATTCGACCATTTCTGACTCGGAATGGCCGTATCCTTCTGCTAGTAGGTTCACCCACAATGGCTCAGGTTCGTATCGCTATTCGCTTGTCGTCGCTCGGTTTACCGTTTCGCCAAGCCCTTGCGGCTGCGGCCTCGCTAGGTGCCAAAGCGATTCAAATCGATGCCGGGACCGACGTGCGACTATCTGAATTGTCGACAACCGGCATCCGCCAACTGCGTAAAATGATCACCGATTTCGATTTACGCTTGGCTGCGATCCGCTTTCAAACCCGCCGGGGATTCGATTGCGCCGACGGACTCTCACGACGAATCGACGCCACAAAAGACGTGATGAGTATCGCGTACCAGTTGGGTGGGCCGCTGGTGATCAATCAAATCGGCAATATCCCCGATTCGGCAGAAGATCCACGCTACGAAGGACTTGCGTCGGTGATCAGCGACCTGGGACGACACGGCACACGCGTCGGCACATTTCTGGCCGCCGAAACCGGTACCGAATCGGGCCCGGCGCTGGCGCGGTTGCTGCAGTCGGACCACAACGCCTTCGTCGCTGCGGCGCTCAATCCGGGAAAATTAATCGTCAATCGGTTCGATCTCGACGAAGCCGTCAAAGCACTCGCCGACCGCATCCAAATCGTGATCGCTAGCGACGGAGTGCTCGATTTGGCCGCAGGTCGCGGCGTTGACGTGCCCCTTGGCCAAGGCACTACCGACTACCCCGCTTTGCTCGCTCAACTGGAACAGCAGGCTTTTAAAGGTTTTTTCGTCGTCGGTGACGAATCTGCAACTCCACAGTCGCCCCAACGAGCCGCCGATGCGATCGAATACTTGCAAAATATGTAGTCAATTTGACTTATGTTTTTCAAGTCGGGGTTGCCAGTTCGGATCCTGAATAAACCGGGTCAAGAAGCCGTCTTGCCACAGACCGCCAGATTGCGAACACTAACGGCCCAAGAACCCAGTTCGAACCACCACCATTTGAGAACGTCGGATGAACCACGGAGTGTCCAACAGTTACGCCACACAAAGTTACCAACGCCAGCGGCAAA
>DNWZ01000433.1 GCA_003506095.1 Planctomycetaceae bacterium
CGATGGGCGCGGCCGCTGGTGTGGTTTGCTACTTTGCCTGTTCATGGTTAAAGCACCGCTTGAATTATGACGACGCACTGGATGCTTTCGGTGTTCACGGCGTCGGCGGTACACTCGGTGCCGTTTTGACAGGTGTTTTCGCGACCCGTGCCTGTTGGGACATCGCCGAAGGCCAGTCGCTGGGCCTGATCGAAGGCAACACCCAAACGATCGTCGGCCAGGTGGTTGCGGTCATTATCACTTACGTGTTTGCTGGCGTGGGCAGCTACATTCTGCTCAAAGGAATCGACATCGCGATGGGCCTGCGAGTGCGAGCCGAAGTCGAACAGCGTGGCTTGGATATCATCGAGCACGGCGAAGAAGGTTACACGCTGATGTAACACTCGCCGGGGCAGCACCGCGATTGGTCGTAACGAAGCCAATGCGTCGGGGGTGATGATAAACTTGCTGACGAAGGCCGTCATGCCTTTGTCAGCAGCCAGTCGATCCAAGGCAGCGAAGTGATTGGAATCAAGCCGCGAAAATGCCAGCGATGCACGCAGGCCGCCCGGTTCACCTGGGCACTTAGCCCTGATGAAACGAATCGGGTTGAGCGGTTCGATTTCCCCGCGGTGGCTTGATTTCGTGACGATACCGTCGCTGGGAACCGAATCCAGCTACTTCAAACTCTTCAAGTACGCGATGATGTCGCGAATCTCGCGTGGTGCAAGCACTGAATCCATCGACGGCATCGTTGATTTCACGGGACTTTGTTCTTCGATCTCACTTTTAGCGATGGAGTACTTTTCATTTTGCGGCGTTTGGAGTTCGATGACGGTGTCAGTTTCACGTTTGATCACTCCAGCCAGAGTTCGGCCATCGTCTAACAGCAGCACCACACTGCCGAACCCATCGGCAATCTTCGAATCGGGCGAGACCAGCGATTCTAAGAGGTAGGTGGCATCACGTTTTTCAGCGATCCTCGACAGATCCGGCCCAACATCTCCCCCTCCTTCGTTCGTCTTGTGGCAGCGCAAGCATTGACCGCGGGCGTGGCCACGAAAGAGCCTCTTACCTCGCTCGGAGTCTCCGCCGTCGAGGCTCATGGCGAACCGTTCAAGCGTTGGCTTGCTTTTCAGAGATTCCAAATAGGTTTCGCCCCGTCGCTTCAACTGGGGATTCGGCGATTGCGACGCGGCTTCGACAACATCAAGGCGAACGTCTGTCGGTGCCGTCCCTTGTTCGACACGTTCAAGCCACTTCATCAGTTCCGCGATCTGACCTGGCGAGTCTGACAGCCCCAGCCATGCGATTGCCGCTTGACGTTGTAAATCTGGCAATTTCTCGTTCGCAGGCGACAGCCACTCCAATGCCACTTGGTCACCTTGATCCGGATCGAGCGCACGCATTTGTTGGAGCGTCGCTGCCGCGATCGATCCAGCCTCAGAAAGGTTCTTGATCGAAATGTCGAGCGCTGCGGGTTTCGAACGCGTTACCAGCAAACTCAAGGCAGCGATCCGAGCGGACGTCGGGCGTTTGATATCCGTTGCCCAGTCTGCGATCACGTCGTTGTCGATCGGCAATTTCCAACGATCGACGATCGATGCGACAACGTTTCCCAAGTCACCTTGCGAAACGTGCAGCACCGCCGCAAACCGATCGAGTAACCGTTGTCGTGAGTCTTGATCGATCGTGCGCGTTGGGGTGGGACGCCAATTGCCCGTGACGCGATCGCGCGGCGGCGGTTGCTGCCAATCGCGAAGCGTCTCGAGAATCTCTCGATGCATCGCCATGGAAATTGGGGCTTGAGCAAGTAGATCGAGCAACGAATCGAGATTGCGAACCTCGCCAACTCGACCGTGCGCGGCGACGACACGACGCACCAGCGGATCGCTACACAAAGCAGGCTCTGCGATCAGGCGTTCCGAAACTTTTGCCAGGTCCGGCGTTCCAGCATCGATTTCCAGATCGTGGATCGCGCGGGCTGCTTCCAAGACTAGTCGCGGTTCCTGGTCAGTGAAGAAACGGACTAAGTCTGGATCGAGTCGCCGCCGCTGCGCAAGCAGCCCGATCAGACGAACGTTGGGATCCTCGTTGCCGGTCACCTTGGAGATGACTTGTGCATCGCCCAAAACGATAAGTGATTGAACGCAGGCGTGCTGGAGAAACAGATCTTGCCCGGCATTTTCGCGAGCCATCGCGAGGATCGCTTCGCCCGTCCCTTCAGCTTTACACTTTGCCATCGCGAGGATCGCAAAGTAGCGCACTCGGGGGCTTGGATCGGACAGAAGAGGCTTCAGTTTATCGGCAAACTCCAACGCACCGCGATCACCCAAAATCTTTGCGGCGGCAGCGCGCAGTTCGAGGTCGCTATCGAGCAATCGGGATGCGACGGCGCTCAGCCATGGAGGTTCGCGCCGTGAGATTTGACCTAGCGCCCAAAGTGCGTGGAGTCGAGGAAGTCTTGGTTCCTCGCTACGAGCCAGTTCATCAAGCTGCTTCGCGACCGCGGCGCCGCGACTCGCTAGCGAGAACTGAGATCGCTGGCGGACTCGCATATCGGGATGCGCAAGCAGCCGCAGCAATTCGTCGGTCGAACCGTTGAAGCCCTTGGCGAAGAGTTGCTTCATCTCTTTGGCGACGGCTGAGTCTACGATCTCAGGCGAATACGCGGTGTAGATGCGTCCTCCTTTGCTCTTGCCCGACCAATCCAGGTCGATGAAGTCGCTGATGTAAAGCTTGCCGTCGTAACCGAACTCCGCATCGGTGGCCATAATGGGCTTAAGAAAATCGAGCGTTTCAACCAGTTTGAAGCCAGCCCCCTCCGGTTTGACGCGATAAGCTTCGAGACCGCCGTTCCCACCAGCGAAGTTGCACATCAAAAAGCAACCCCGGAATGCTTCGGGCATGCCGACACCAGGGTCGTACAAAAATCCGGAGGGTCCATTGCCGATCTTGCCCACCGGCGGCATGACCCACGCGGGACGCTCAGCAGCACCAGGTAGCTCGCTGTGCCACATCTTTTCCGCATGCCAGGGTCCCACCAGATATGGTTCTGGAATCGACTGAAAAGCCATGTTCCAGCCACTGTCTCCTCCTTCGACGATATAGACCAATCGAGCATCGTCCCCCTTATCACAATTGTTATCATCGGCGAACAGATTGCCGAGTTCGTCAAAAGCGAGTTCCTGCGGGTTACGTAGGCCACGGTAGACCACTTCGAGTTCGCTTCCGTCGGGTTGGCAACGAAATACGGCCCCGCGTCGAGGGTCGGAAACGATATGCCCTTCGTGGGTCTTCACGTGAAAACCGCGATCACCGACGGAGAAATAGAGTTTGCCATCGGGCCCCCAAACCAATCCGTGCAGATCGTGCCCTAAGAACGCAGCATTCACTCCGAAGCCGCTGAGAAGTTTTTCGCGTTGATCGGCTTTGCCATCACCATCGTTATCTCGCAGTCGCCACAAATGCGGAATGCAGGTGACGTAGATGTCGCCGTCGCGTGCTAAAACCCCGGCCATCAATCCATCAAGCGGTTCGCAGAAACCATCAGCAAACGTTGTCGAGAGATCGGCTCGTCCGTCACCATCGCGATCCTCGAGTAGTTGAACGCGATCGGTGATCCGGCGAAACCAATCGATCCCTCCATCAAACCGGTTGATATGTTTTTCGAACATCCTTTGACGGTCTTCGAGTGTTTGGATCTGCAAGTCGTCTTCAAGCAGAAAAGACCGAGTACGATTTTCTTCGGTGCCGCGATTGAAACGGTATTCCTCTGCAACAAAGACGCGACCTTGCTCATCGAGTGCGATTGCGATGGGACTGGCGACCTGTGGCTCAGCCGCAAAGAGTTCGGCTTTCCATCCCTCAGGCAAGCGAAACGTTTTGATCTGCGCTTCGCCAGCCGCAGTGCCATCAGGCAACGGAGGATCTACCTGATTCGTTTGCGCGAACGCAAAAGAGCTCAATAGCAGCACGATCACTGCTGCACAAATCGGCCAACGAGTGTATCGAACCATAACAAATCGGCAAAAAGCAAAAGTGAGAGAAAGCTTTACTATACTTAATATTATGATGCTAGGTTTTGTGCTACCGACATTTTGTGATTGCGCCTGGGGTAATTCCCAGCGCAGAGTATTTGTCGAGCCTTGTTTGTGGGTGGCTGTGGCGGGCGGACTACGACATGGTGTGTCGCGTCCAAGGCGATAGCGACGCTGCTGGTGAGGTCTGCGGTGCTCACCAATCCGATGCGGTTCCCGCCACCTTTCGATCATAACGACGCACAAATTTTGAAGCGATAACAGGAGGAAATCGTTAAACTCGTGAAGTTAAAAAACGGCTGGATCTCTCTCACATGAAAGGCATCAAATGTCGGAAGTCAAACTTGTGATCCGCGATGGGGACGAAGACCGCGCTGGGACGGTACATGGATCGCTGGCGGAGTGCTTTATTGCGGCGCTGAGTGCGGATCCTGTTTCGCTGGCGGATCTGAACGCGGCCATGGATCGATTTACTCTGGAATCGCCGCCACAAGGATATTTCCCGCACTTCCTTCGCGCCATCGACGCTGAACCGTGGGACGCAGGACTGGTGGTGATCGATATGGCGGCGCGGCTGGTCGTGATCGACTCGTCCTACTCTTCTCCTGGCCACAAAGGAGTCGTCACTCGGCACAATATCGATTCCATCGAGGGCGGGAGCGTGCGTCTGAATTATCGTCTAGCGCACGAATGGCTGTTTCTGTATGACGCGACGAACTGGGAAGCAACGGCTCGGCTCCGCCGTCAGACGCGCGCGGACCAGCCCGTTACTGACTTGCGTGAAATCTTCTATGGCGAGCCGATGCTGCGATCAATCATTCTTGGCTGTCGACGGCAATTTTGTCAGCGAAACGAGATTGCCAAACGAGTTCATAGGGAATGGATTGAAAGTCGCCGCCACTGGAACAAGCGGTACGCCGATGGACCTCAGCCGGAACCCGAAACGTTAACGATCCACGAACTCGCTCGCAGCGAAGATCCGGCGGAAGATCTCGAGCACCGCATTTATTACGACACCATTCGCGACATTCACGCAGATTGGCTGATGACACCTTGTGCGGAACTCAACAATCAACTTCCTCGAACCGTGCTGCTACAAGATCGTGATCGATTAAGCGATGACATGCGTGGTCGTGAACATCAATGGAGCATTCTGGAGCGATGCCCACCTGGGATCAGCCCGGAATCGCATGCGTTTCAGTTTGGCGGATTTAACACAAGCGAAGTTGTCATGTACTACGACTATGTTCGCCAAGTTGCGTGGTCCTGCTGGGACGGGTTACGAGCGATGGAAAATACAAAACGAGCAACTCTGGAAGTTTCACAGAGCGTTCTCGACGAGTTTGTCCGCGATGAAGTGATTCGCTTGCGCCAGATCGGCAACCAATGGCTTGATGCACCGTGGGAAGAAGACCCGACGCGGACGCCACGAGGCATTATCAATCTTGAACGCCGACGGCAGCCCAATGGCGGTCAGTTTCATCCTATCGATCCGGATTGTCCCTGCTGTCAAGCATTGGCCGAGATGCCCGGCATTGGATTTTGGCACATGGACGGCAGCAACATGGACGACTTGTTTGCGTTCGCGTACCACCACGAAACGATGGAATCATGGGAACACGAGCAGGCGGATTATCGAGCATTGAGTGATCAGGCCGATCAAGAGTGGGAACTCGCTAAACAATGGGGACTGCCGCCACAGTATTCCCAGCCAAAATCAAATCATGGGGACGTCTGGCGACTGATCGTTCAAGACGAAACGGGCTTCATTCCGCTGGGCAACAGACTGAACAATGTCGCACATTGCGTGGTGTCGCTCGTCGTGCAGATTCGCAGCGCTACGACACAGGATGCTGGCATTGCCGTGGATCAGTACATCGAAAGCCTTGCGCATGCCTATCGTTTGTTGCAACAGGTCTGCGAAGAATCGACCGAGCAGCAGCTATCGCTGAGCGTCGAGGCAAACGCCGCTGATTTGCTGAAACTGGTGAACGTACTGACCACTCACCTACAACAGACTCGAGGCGAATTC
>DNWZ01000079.1:0-3060 GCA_003506095.1 Planctomycetaceae bacterium
CCGTTGACGTACGGGAACTGGCCAGCCCATGGACGCAGCTTGGCCGCGTCGCGTGCCTTCGTCGGCACATCCATAGCGCGGAAGACCTCGGCAAGAACAAAGTCCGTGTTCTCGCCGCTCGGATCGCTCATCTGACGAACGGTCTCGGTGAAGAGCGCGTTGCCGTTAAAGATCCCCGTATCTTCTGCGAAGAAGCAGAAGATCAATCTCGCGAAGAAATGGTTGAGCTCTTCCCGACGTTCATCCCCGTCCCAGTCCGGGTTGTTGCGTAGCAGTTCGACGTACAGGCGGTTTAATCGCCCGGTGGCCTTGATATCGAAGGCGTTTTCCCGGATCTGCCGAACGGTCGAGATCCCAGCGAGCTCCAGGAAGTAGCCAAAGTGGTCAGCCAACTCCTTGAACTCGCACACCAAGGGCGGTTCTTCCGAATTTAGGCATTCGGCGTGAACCGTATGCCCGTCCGTTGCTAGGGCAAACTTCGCTTTGTGTTTGCTCGATGCAGAACTATCCACCAAACGCTTTAGTAGGCCAGCGACAGCGTCGGTGCCACCCGCAGAGCACGTGGCGATGTGAATGTTATTTCGCTGAAGTACGGCATGAATTCCGTCGCCTGCCACGTCCGTCTTGTTCGTCGAGTTCTTTCCGACGCTGCGTAGTCGCTGAAGGGTCGCAGACTTGTTGCCGAACGCCTCCAAGAAAGCGTACGAGAACTCAGCCGCATTGAACGACTCTTCGACCAGCTTACTGACTGCTTCTTCGATCTCGACCGCGTTCAACCGTTCGCTCCATCAATTGGGTGATTGTTTAGTCCGCACATTCGATGCCTCTACTAAGAGACCATTCCGGCCAAGATTTCGCCGACTGGAGCAGCGAAGACCGGGATCGATCTCCGGTCGGTCGCGACTCTGTTCAGCTCTAAACGCGAGTTCGTATAGTCTTTGACCATGCTGGTCTCGGCAATCCGATAACCCAGCGCCTCGGCAGATAGCCAGCCAAAACGAAATTGAATTCGCTTTCCGATGATCCAACACAGATGTTCGAAACTCTTGACAGTGACCGTTTCGGTTCGACCCCGAATCTGAAGGCTGTACTTTGATGGGCCTACGTATCGAATCGGCCTGGTGAGGTCCATGGTTTCATTGACGACGTGATACAACAACCAGTTCGGCGCGCCAGCACGAGCGGCGAAAACGTTTGCTTGCCGCTCAAGAGCGCTGACTACGTCAAAACTCAATGAATCCTCAGTTGTGGCAATGCAGCCTGAACCACCATGGAGCTTAAGTTGCTTGCGTAGCCATTCGCCTTGTAACACTCCATGGCCACCTACCTCGTGCCAATAAGTGAACGCACGCTGCGGATGGTTGTTATCGTGGCTGATAATCCGATCGATTTGTACGATGTTTTCCGCTGGCAAGAATCGACCGAAGATTTTCTTCCCTGCATCATCAAATCCAAGATCGAGACCTTCTTGCAGTTCAATACCGAAGTCGGGATAGATCAGTTCCTCGTACACGCCCTGGAAGCTGATCCCTAGCCTGGCAGCGTCTAGGCCAACCTGCTCGGCATAGGCGAGAGTCAGTTGCTCGGCTCGATTTTGAATTTCACTGGTTTTGAGAATTTCCGGTTTGAGCCGGAATGCTGGTCTATCTCGCATCATGCTTTCCTTTTCGAAAAAGGGCTAAGGCATCCTGGTACTTTGTCTCTACTTCATTGGTCGCGCGTTCCATCGAGTCGTTTTTCGCACATTCCAAGAACCGCTCTGCATCCCCCCCAAGCGCCGTAGCCAATTCAACCACCAGCTCAACGCTCGGAATCTCCCCTCGAACCTCAATCCGAGATATGTAGCCAGGTGATTTTCCAATTGCATCCGCCAAAGCGCGAACGGTGAGTCCGCGGTTTTCGCGAGATTGCTTGATCAGAATGCCGAAGCTGCTCATGCTTGTTTACCTTAATTGGTAAACATGGTACCGCATGTTCATAAGATGTCAACGCGATGTCGATAACTCGCTTCGGCAATCGGCGCTAATCGGCGCGGAATCGGCGTTGCCGTAGCGCCGAAAGAAGTTTGCGGACGTTAATCGCGGTTTTCCCAAAGTTTTCGTTGGGTTCGCCAGCTAAATACCGTCGCAATGAATTGAAGTGATTTCAGCTGAATCGGCGTGCGGTCATCGCAATTCTTTTCGCCGAGAAGGAGTTCTTCCTGAATTTCAGGAGCCAACAGCCGCAAATTCATGATCTGAGTTACTCTGGCTCGGGTCACGTGCCCAAGGCGGGCGAGGTCGGCGTAGTCGGTGACGACGCCTTGCCGGATGAGGTCCTCGAAGTGGATCGCGAGTGCAATGTATCGCGAGATGCGCGGGATTCGTTCGAGTGCTGGCTTGGATTCGTCCGATTGGGATGCCCCTTCGACGATGCGCTTCTTGGCTCCACGGCCGCGTTGCTTGATTGAGAACTGAAAGTCGACGCTAACTGGCTTGCTCATGATGCGGCCTCCACGAGTTCAGGACGGTTCTCCATGGCGATCGTCTTGATGCCATCGGGATGGAAGGTAATGGTCACGCGCCCCGTCGCTCCGTCGTAATCGATCTGCTGTACGATCAACTGTACGATCCTTGATTGCTCTCGGACTGTCAGCGATTCCCAGATCGGCTCGAAACTGGTCAATGCGTTGACGACATCTGCGCGGGTTAGCTTCTGGGCCTGCATCGCCGTCAGCTTTGCGCTAACGATCGTATGTCGATGCTCGGCGCGCCGAAGGCTTTCGTGCCAGTCGGCTAGCTGTTCTAGGGAGGTTGCATCTGGCGAGCCTGGCTTAATCTTGGGAGCGGCAACGCGGATGGCTTCGTTCCAGTACTCCAGCTCTTTCACAAGCTCGTCCCGTTCGGTCACAAGTGCCCCCAGCTCGCGTTCGGATTGGATCTTGGCTTGTTCCACCACCTCGTCGACGAGCGCCGCGTCGTGGCCAACGTGGCGTATCTTGTCGACGACAAACTTCTCGATCTCGGCGGCCGGCACTGACTTCGACTTGCAGTTCTTCCAGCCACGCTTCTGGGCCTTCAT
>DNWZ01000079.1:3089-3272 GCA_003506095.1 Planctomycetaceae bacterium
TGTAGCCAAGCTTGCCGATGTAGGTGACATTGGTCAGGAGCCGAAACAGCGTCGCTTTGGTAAACGGCGAGCCGCCCCGGAGCGTTCCCTTTTTCGTTTTCCATGACTTGTTGTTCCAGCCACGGCTATCGAGTTCGGCAATCGTCGCCATGATCGACTCGCGTTCCAAGTACAGATCGTAGA
>DNWZ01000144.1 GCA_003506095.1 Planctomycetaceae bacterium
CCGAGCAGAAGACGTTGCCGGGCCGCCCCATCGGACCGACCCGGGTGCAACTGCCCGACGGCGATCAGTGGCAATTCAAGTTCGTGAAGGTTGCCTGCAACGTGGCCGCGCCGGTCGGCCAAGAGGGAAATCGGCTCGGTGAATTGCTACAGAAGTGGTTTGGCAAAGATGCCGGCCTGCCCGGGACCCACTTTACTGTCCGCTTTGAGTCGAAGGACGGCCGGTGGAAGGTTACGCCGTTGATCGGAGTCTCTGAAGTAAGCCGCGAAATCGATCAGTTGAGCCCCGATGCCGACGCCGAGTCAATTCGCGACGGATCGTGACTTACTCAGGCTCTTCCGAATCACGCGTGGGCTGGCAGACCAGGCAGAGTTGGCGCCGGCTGACGCAGATTATGATTCTGCTCTGCTTAACGCCGGACATTCAGGAGGCGATCCTATTTTCGCCGCCAGCGGCGAACGGCCGGTCCGCAGGTTACCGAACGGGACGCGGGGCCAATCGCGGCGGAAACAGGATGGAAGAAACAGAGACGCATGTGGAGCGCCACCATCAAGTCCAGCTGACAGCGGTCAGGTAAGGATTCCCGCGCACATACGGCATTCCGAATTCTAGCTGTCGCCATTTATCTCCCCTTCATCGATGCCATCGTCAGGGATACCGCCGTGCCATTCAGCAGACTGGAGTTGTCTAGATGCCGCGTCGTGAAAAAATTGAAAATCGCCAGTAGTGTACAAAAACAGCCGCAGGCATTGACCACTTTTGACTGGCTTGACGTCATCTGGATTGCTCAGGCCCTTCTTCCAGAAGTCGACATCGCCTTCAAACCGGCCTTGCTGCCAAAGATAGGCATTCCTGTTTCGGGCAGCCAAAAACCATCGGCGTTTTCCTGCGACACGGTACCTGAGGATTCGTTTTCGCAGATAGGATTCACGGTCCGCAGAAACCTCTCGCTCAAAATACGAAGTCACTGCTAAATTCGAGACGCTCGCCAACGCTGTTTTCCAATCAGCCCATTGCGCCTTGCTGATGACCGTGTGCTTTCTGCCTCTCGATACCGCTTCCTTGACAATTTCGGGGGCGGGATAGACGTTCGAGCACACGAGGTATTCAGAATTCGTCGCCACGTCCTTTGCGACGGCGATTCGACAACAAGTGATATCTACGCCGAACTTTTCGTTTAGCCACTCCGCTCCGATGAGCAATGCGTAGTCGTAAGCTTCAGCGATCAAAACAAGCTGTTGTTCTCGGTTGACATCGTCGCGATCGACCTCCAGAAACTCTGCTAGAGATTCCTGCTGGTCCGCTTCCAACAATGAAAGTAATTCATCCGGTGACCACTGCGAAATCATTCCGGCGTACGAAATCGCCTGCAACATCTGGAGCTTGTTGTTGCCCCGTTTTAATTCGATGATGACGCAGCGACCCTCCTTGTCGATGGCCAGGAGATCGATGCGATCCTGAACATTTCGTGAGGGTTCAATCTCTTTCCCAAGCAGAAACAACTCCAGTCCAATTTCCCTGAAAAATTCATTTGGGCTATTGTAGATGTACTCTTGAAGGTCATAGCGTTCCGTGATCGACACATCTGCCAGCGTGGGTGTGGCAAGCGACGAAAAACTTTGAGATTTTCTGTCGATTTTCAGCATTGTATTGTGCGTATTTAGGGTGCGTGCACGCCTCGTTGCAAAATCCCTGGCAAGGGATACAGAGCAATTGACGATGACCTTATTTACCACTGGCTTCACGCATAACCCTGAGGCGAGTCCTTTAATGAATGTCAGTGCAAGAGGCCTGAAACGTATTTTAACCAGCCTGCCTAGCAACGCGCCGTCGGGCCACAGAAATACGGCGGGATATGCGCTAGCTTATCAGTCTACCGCAACGCATCGCGAGACAGCAACGTCCGTCCCAGACGTGGTTCCAAATGCGAGCACCCCTCTCGTTGGCTAATTGACCGTGTTCAGAGAAGATTCCAACCGATCAAGTGCATGCTTGTCCATTTTCGCAATCTGCCTAAACAACTCAGGTCGTTGCCGAATGCGTTGCCGAATCGACGCAGGCACCTTATCCGCCAGCAGCAGCAACTCATCCTCGTCGGCTTTTAGCTCGTCGGCCAATTTGTGGATGAAATTGGCTGAAGGATAGTCACCAAAGTGTAATTTTCCATTCTCGACCTTGCTGATGTACGAAACGCTCACTGAGAGACTGTCCGCCACCGACCGCTGCGTCAGCCCCCGTAAAATGCGCAGTTCACGAACTTTTTGACCGAATTGCATCGCTGGTGCGTCCTCAGATTGTGGCGACGGAGTTTTAAGCGTATGTTTATTGCACCTTTTGGTCAACCATTCACGTCACCGCCACGGAAAAGCTTCTTCACAGATGAAGACACTCGCTTGCTGCACGCCTCGCCAGTCGGTCTTGGACGGCTCCGAAGATTTTGTCGTCAACCTGTCCTCGCTCGCGGAACTCACCGAGTCCGAGGCGATTGAGTTCTTGGATTCGAACGTCTTGACCTCGGGCATGCAAGACTTAGTCTTGCAGTCTTTCGATCGGCTGGCAGGTGGGCCGAGCCGAGGCATCTTCAAATTGTCTGAATCGATGGGTGGTGGCAAGACGCAGAGCATGATTGTTGCCGGCCTGCTTGCAAAGTTTCCCTCTCTGGCGAGCACTCTGGAATTCGACAAAGCCCCGGTAACCGTAACGGCCGATCGCGTTATCGCCTTTACTGGCCGAAATACAGACGAAAACGTCTGGGTGGCGATCGGCCGCGAACTGGGGACCGAGTTTGAACCGACCAAGGCGCCATCGGAGAAACAGTGGGCCAAGCTTTTTGCCGGCAAAAAGGTTCTGATTCTTCTAGACGAACTCGCGTTTTACCTCGTTCATGCTGCCTCTCAAGGATCAAAGGACGAAGGTGAACGTTTCAGCAATCTCGTTGCTATCGCACTTACCAACCTGTTCGGTGCTGTTCGCGACCACAAAGAGTCCGCGACGACTGCCCTGGTCGTGGCTGACCTACAAAAAGACTGGGAGCAGGGCAAAGAGGACCTTGCCCGTATCATGAAATCAAATCTCACCCTCGGCGGCACAATCCAAAGTGCCGACAACGAGATGAGTAAAGGCGCTGTGTCGATTTCGCCTGTCGACAATTCAAAAGATGAGCTTTACGAGATTTTGCGGAAGCGAATTTTCAGGTTGATTGACATTAGCGATCAGGAAAAGAAGGCAATCATCACGGCTTACGACAAGGAACTGCAGACCGCGAAGAATGCCGGGTTGATTGAACGGGCCTTGCCAAAAATTCAAGAAGAACTAAAGGTTTCCTACCCGTTCCACTTCTCGACGAAGCATTTGATTGAGACGTTCAACGACAATCCAGGGTTTCAGAAAACTCGCGACGTGATTTACCTCATGTCCTCAATCGTCCGTGCGGTCTGGGGCAAAGGTGAGCAAAGTCAAACGCACCTGCTTTCATTGGCATCACCCGACTTCAATGACTCCAAAGTCGCAGCGAGGTTCAAAGACATCAAGCGGTCGCTTGAGGGGGCGATGCAAACCGACATCGCCAGTTCCGGCACATCCCACGCCGAGGCCCTAGTAGACGAAACTTCAGGCTTGTCCCTACCCGCAGCGAAATGGCTTTTCGCTGCTTCCCTCTCGGAAGTTCGCCCGCGCGGATTGTCGGTTGGTGAGTTGGCCGAATATATGGCTGGGCCGGGCGTTGACCAAACTAAAATAGCCGGTGCCGTAGCGGAGCTTTATCGGAATTGCTGGTACATCGACCAACACAAATCAGGGAAGTACTTCTTCAATCGCACGAAGAATCTCAATGCCCAACTAAACTCATATGTTCAACGTTGCAGCGTTGATGACCGAGTTTCCGTCATCGAAAGCAAACTGGCGGAAATGTTCGAGCCCAAGGAAAAGTGATGCTATCAGCGGCTCGCAGTCCACAAGGACTTCACCAAAATTCAACTCGATCGTGATTCCGCGATCTTAGTTATCTGCGGTAGCGACGCTCCGTACGAAAAATTTTTTGAGGATGCCAAGTACAAAAACCGCATCGCTTTTCTAACCGTTGTCGATCCCAAAGGCCTGTTCAAAGTCAACAAGCACGCCGAACGTTTTTGGGCGATCGAACAAGTGCTCAAAGACATGACTAAGGACGATGCTCAGTGGGAAAAGGCACTGGCAGAGAAGGCGAATATTCAATCAGAGCTGTTCATGGCGATTCGCACAGTCTACTCCAGGCTGCTCTACCCGCTGTACGACAACTCACTTGGTAAATCCAAACTGGCTGATGCCGCCTTGCTCGACTCGTACCACGACGAGGGCAGCGACAAAGCTATTAAGTACGATGGTAAGACCAACGCATCGAAGGGAGAATTGGTTGTTGAAGCGACGATGAAAGAAAAACGCAAGTTTCAGGTCGTCAAGGCAGCTAGCGGTACTGACAAAGTCAAAGCGTATCAAGCGATCCGCGATCGCGTCGAAGCTCTGTTGTTTCCGAGTACGGGCCGAGCCGGTTGGGATCAAATTTTAGATGCAGCGGCCAGTCAGGGGAGCATGGTTTGGACGGAGCCTGGATTGCTTGATCGCATGAAAGAAACCCTGTTGTCGGCGGGTGATTGGCGGTCCGAAGCTCAGCAAATACTCAAACCACCATTTGAGGAGCAAACCGGCGTCTCGATCGAGTACGACCGAAACGAAAAGACGGGCCGCATCGTCACCACGGATATCAAGCTGCATCATGGAGACACATTGTGGGTCAGCGAAGACGGAGGCGAATACAAGAAGGTGCCTTCCGACGAAGCCTTTCAATCCGATGCAATGACGCTTGTGTTCAAGGCCGAAGACTCGACCGGCAAGAACAAAACTGGTCAAGAATACAAAATTCAAAACGAACTTGTGGTTCGGCACGATTTCCTTGTCAGTTCGACAGCTGGCCACCGTCGCTTGAAGATCGGCGTTGTCCCGCCCGACGCGATTGTTAAATGGACCGCTGATGGCACAGATGCAGCAAACAACGGGAATCTCTATCCGCCCGAAGGCATTGATATTCCCGAAGGTGCGACGATCAAGTTGTTTGCGGAAAAGGGTAGCGTTTATCGAGACCTCTCGATTACGGTCCCCAAACCGGTGGCTGGCGGCAATGACGATGATGGGCCGCCTCCGCTGGATTCTGGAAAACCTGCCCGACTCGATGGAAAGGCACTTAAGGAGTTCGCGTTGACGACCCGAAAGACTGTCCACGGTTTCTTGGCCGGTCTACCGAATGGGACGCTTATTGCCGGGCCGCGGGCGAAGGTCGTCAAGGCCGTTTCCGACAACCACGTCGCCATCGCCTGGGATAAGAGCATCCTATTGACCCAAGCCGACTTGCTCAATGCTTACGCCTTCCTCGATAGTGAGCTAGCCGATGCTGAATGGGAGCTGCTTGCTGCGAGAGTTGACTTTCCGACAGGCAAAGGCCTCATTGATTGGCAGGGAAAGCAATCGGTCAAGATTTCGCCCACGCTGATCACGCAATGAACAGCGAACAAATGCAAGTACGATTGCCCGAACGTGTCCATGTCTCACCTACGTTGAGGTGCGACCGGAATTCGAGTAGCGGGTAAGGAAAACCGACATGAATAATACTTCCAACGAACCACCCGCACCCTTTGGCGATGTCGACACCGACATTGAACACGGGATCTTCGTCGTTGACATCCGACAGGGACGGCAGTGCCAACTCACCTTGATCGGACGCACCGAACGTGGCTATCCACGCACCGAACTAGCGACCGTCTCCAGCAACTTGTGGAACGAGATCGGCTCTGCAGTCGAGCAAGAACTAATTCGTGGAATGCAAGATCGGGTCCAGGAAAAAACAAAGCAAAAGGCTCCAACGCCAAAACTGAGATCGGGAGCAAACGCACTCAGCACACTGATCACGCGGGAGCTGGCTGTATTGCTATGGGCCCTGATGGAAGATGAAACCGGAGATCGGACCGACGCCTTGTTCGCCGGTTGGAAGCAATTGGCCAGCGAAGAACGCTGGTGGTTGTACGCTCGGGCCAGCAGTCCTTCGCAACGAGTCGGTCAGGGTTGGCGTCATGCACTGCTCTTTGCGCTGGATGATCCTGCCGAAACGCGTACTTCGGCTGGGTCTATCGAAGTGGAAGAGTCCGTCGAGCTTGAGCCCGCCGCTAAGAAGCAATCCGTCAGAAAGCGGATGACGAAGAATGCAACCGCAAAAAAAAAGTCGAATACCAACCCTCGCACCAAGGTGACCTCGACCCCGTCGATTGGCTCCGCGGCCGACTTGAAGCCGAAGCGGACAAAGAAATCAAAACCCGCAGCATCAACGAAGAATTCAGCCCAGTCGAAAGGAGCGGTTACGAAAAAGACACCTCCGAAAACGAAAAATCCGCCGTCCAAGAAACCGGCGGCAAAAAAGAAACCGGTGGCAGAAAAAACCGCGTGACCGACAAGTCGGATATCCGTCTCGAGCCACAAACTTCCTTCCAATTGACTCTGTTTGATCTATGACCGCTGCGACCAAGCGAAAATCACTACTTGAAGTTCAGTTCCCGATTGCTCAGCTATCGCTCGAGAGTTTTCTTGAAAGAAGTGCGACGCATGGCAAAACGCTCAATTCACTGGGGAAATGGTGGGGTACCAAGCCGTTCGTGCTCACCCGTGCGATTATCCTGGGCATGTTATTTGAAGCTGCAGATAATCCATTGCAATGGCCAAAGGATTTGGATGTGTTCTTTCGGCTGCTGTGCCTTGATTCAGATGGAATGTGGCATCGTCGCAACCATAATTTAAATGCCAATTCATCTCGCCCCTCTTACCCATCATTTGCTTCTCTGTGCAAATTTCAAGCATTTAAAGAGGAGCGTGAACTGTTCCTCAGCGAGACAGCATGGCGACCACGACTCTCCGATGAAGAAAAATGCATGCGTGAATCGTTGGAAAGGCGAACCTTCTTCAGTCTCGACTATCCAGTACAGCGACGCTATTGCAAGCAGGTTGAGGACGTCGCTGGTCCTCCTGAAGCCAGCTGGCTTGTGATAAACGAGCATTGCAATACCGATGCAAAAACATTGCAAGAATGGGTTTGGCAAATGTCAGAAAGGCGATTTGGACGCAGGCTTCGCGTTGGCGATGCCTTTAGTGGCATGGGTTCGATTCCGTTTGAAGCCGCTCGTCTGGGATGCGATGTGCTTGCCTCAGATTTGAATCCTGTGGCTGCCTTGATGACCAAGACCGCGTTAGAGGTGATCGGCGGACGCGAAACACATCACGAGAAGGTGATCGCAGCCCAAGAAAAGCTGTTCGACGATGTCGATAGATGGATCGTTGATCAGGGATTTGAGGAAAGCAAAGATGGTCTGCGAGCAACACTTTATTTTTACTGTGTTGAGGTCGAAGTGCCAGAATGGGATGGGTGGAAGATTCCACTTTCAGGAACCTGGCATATAGCTCCAAAAAACGAAGTGTGGGCAGAGCTCGTGCCAAATCCGAAAACCAAGTCGTTTGATTTTAAGATACGACATGGCGGGCAAGGATATGTTGCAGCGAAATTCGGTACCATTTTAGAAGGTGACGTTGTCTGTCCTGAGCCACTCTGGAAAATCTTTATTGATTCCGGGTATTCGAGATCCGCAGTAAGCCGCATTTCATTGTCAACGCTCGTTAAAAATTTTGGCGGCCTGGACAGCTGGGATAAGGGCGACTTCGTACCGAAGGCAAATTCATTTTACGGAGAACGCCTTTACTGTATCCGTTGGCTTCGTCCAGCGCCGATTGGCAAGGACGGCAAGCGCAAAGGTCGAAAGACATTTGTTTATCGAGAACCGGACGAATATGACCTCGATATCGAAACACAAATAATCGACCTTGTTTCGAGGACTTTGGAAACATCGCAGAAATGCGGATGGATACCGGATTGGCGCATTCAGGATGGAGCGAAAACGAGAGAACTCACACGAACGAGGGGATGGACATATTGGCATCATCTCTTCACTCCGCGTCAGCTCTTAATGCTTTCTGAATACTCTCGCAGGCTTCGGGAATTTGAGCCTTCAATTCGCCAATCGCTTATTTTAAATCTTGGACAGTTGGCAAATTATAACGCGAGATTATGTAGGTGGCATCAAGGTGCCGGCGGTGGTTCAGGTAGTACGGTTGAAGTTTTTTACAATCAAGCTCTTAACACTCTTGTTAATTACGTTTGTCGCGCGTGGAGTTTTTGTGATGGTGTCGTATCGCCTGAACACAATCATGTCGATACATCCGGCAAGACCGAAGCGACGCTGCTTGACGCGAGATCGATTAAAAATTCTTGTGACCTCTGGATTACTGATCCGCCGTACGCCGACGCGGTTAAATATGAAGAACTTTCTGAATTCTTCTTGGCTTGGTATAAACCGCACATTCAAGCCTGCTTTCCTGACTGGTATGCTGACTCGAAACGCGATCATGCGGTCAAAGGTGACGATGCTGGGTTCCGCGTCGCGATGTCGGAATGTTACGCCAATCTAGCTCGGCACATGCCCGACGACGGTTTGCAAGTCCTGATGTTCACCCACAAAGATACCGACGTCTGGGAAGACCTCGCGTTAATCATGTGGTCGGCTGGTCTGCAAGTGAAACAGGTTTGGAGCATTGCGACTGAAACCGGTGCCGGCGGGATTAAGAAGGGAAACTATGTTCAAGCCACCTACAACATGGTGCTTCGAAAACGTCCAGCCAACGCGCCCGTCGGATTCGATGATATGATCGTTGATGAGATTCAAGCGCGCGTCAGAGAAGTCATTACGCATATGCGTGAAAGCCAATCGGCCGCCGGATCGTTTGCCTGCGGGTACACCGATACCGATTATCTACTCGCCGCCCAGGCTGTCGCAGCCGAGGTCGTCACGGGATACGCGTCAATCTCCGGGGTCGATCTAGACGCCGAACTTCGTACCCCCAATCGCGAGCGAGACGAACAATCGGTTCTTCGTACGTTGATGAATCAAGCAAAGCGAGTAGCGGTAGATTTTCTGGTTCCAACCGGTCTTGAAGATCACCTGCGAAGAACACCCGACGGTGGCTCAGCAGCCCAGTTCTGGCGACAACTTTCACCGGAAGAGAAATTCTTGCTCAAGGGTCTGGAAATGGAATCCGGCGGTGAGGATCGGATTGGCGTTTTCCAAGATCTGGGACGAGCTTACGGCATCGCCGACTACGAAGATTTGCTCGGTGAG
>DNWZ01000084.1 GCA_003506095.1 Planctomycetaceae bacterium
GCAACCGCGTGATTTCGGACGTTCGTCGTACTAGATTCATTCCAACCATCGCACCGGAATACCGAGCCTGGCAGCGTATTCGAGTTCCGCTTGAAGCCCATCGCCTACGTATCCGCCTACGTTTAGAATCAGTACTTCGTCCGCCATCTTTATCTTGGCTAAATGTAACCGCTTCAAATCCGCTAAGGTGTCTTCTCGCAGATCTAAATTGTCATGGTGCGAGAACACATGCACTGTAAGCACAATGTTACCGCACAACGTCTCCTCTGCTGCCGCAATCTCGAACGCAGACTTAAACTTTGTCGAACCGCAAAGGCATACTATTCGCGGCGGCAAAGACGACGAACAATCCGATGCACACGGAGCCGGACTTGCGGCTTTATTTGACATGGTCATATTTTTCCTTTCCGGCCCGGTGATCGGTCCCGTTCTACTGACCCAAAAGACGCTTAACCATCTTTCGGGCATCCTTAAGCGACTGGTAACGCTTGTCGAGATACGACGCACCACTCGCTTTCTCCATCTCCGACTCCAACCAATTCACGAAGCCGTTTGCACGCCGGTTGTTCCACGCCACAATCGCACGCTGCCGCGTTGTCGCCTCCTGCCTCGCGCCACAACACGTACAGTCGACATACCACACTTCAAGCGCATCCGCTTCTCGAAGCCTTGCCTCGTCGCCGCAGTATGGACAGGGCAGTAGAACAACGGCATGATCCGAAGCACTCATTCGCGTTTTCTCCTATGGTTAATTGGTTGGTTCGTGCTCGGATATGCCGAGCGTTCGCCGACAGAAACTGATGACCGTACCAGAACATCTATGGCGATTCCCGACTCGCGAGGCTATTGCCAGCCTTGCGATTCGCTTCGGCGTCCCAAATGAACCGCACATGCAGGACTGGGAGTGGGAAGTTGCCGATCCCGCACGGATTGATGAATATCTGAATGCTTACCATGTGGGCGAACTCACTGACGACGAACGGTTCACGCTAATGGAAACATTGATCCAAGCATTTGATGATCTCCCGGGACCACTGGAAGCGGATGTCCGTTGGGATGTGACATTGAGCATTCTTGATGAGAACATTGACTTGCACGCATATTCGGTGTGGTACTGGTCTGATCTGGAATACGAACTTGGTGACGAAACCTGGCGAGTGACGCCGTTCTTGCGTAAACTTGTTGACAAGCACCGCGCCCGGCTAAATCCGCAGTCGGTATCCCAAGATCAGAATGGCGGCGAACCAGCGGATGCACGTGAGTCGCCGAGTTGAGTTTATTGACGTGGTCAATCGTTCGCGGCGACCGCGTGATCCGTATCGTTCGTCAGGCCAGTCGTACTCGTACTCAGTGCAACGGTACTCGTACTCGTACTCGTACTCGAAAGGATCGTGATGACAGAACCGACGTTCGATCATGAACGACTCGACGTTTATCGACTATCGATTGCCTACGTGGCATTCTCGTATCAAATCGCAAAATCCCTCAGCGGTTCGAATCGACAAGCTCGGGATCAATGGCTGCGCGCTGCCCAGTCGATTCCGCTAAACATTGCCGAAGGCAATGGCAAACAAAGCCTAAAGGACAAGAATCGATTCTTTGAAATTGCTCGAGGGTCGGCCCTTGAATGTGCCGCAATTCATGATGTTCTGCGGGTTTGCGATGCGATTGACGATGATTCGAATTGCCGTGGCAAAACCGATCTAAAACGGATCGTGTCGATGCTCACTCGACTGATACAACGAACCAACGGAGTATCCGAGGAGCGAATCGAGTACGAGTACGAGTACCGTCCCGATTCATCGGGACTGAGTACGAGTACGATCCTGCCGCCGAAACCTGACGAACCAAGCGATGCAACGGAGCGAAAATGGCGTTCCGATTTTTCCTTGAAATGAAGATCACTCGCGCCATTTTCGCCCGCTGATCGCGGCCGTTCGTCAGACTAACAGTGCAATGGGTTTTCAGCTGCGAAGCTTGTTGGTGGCCGTCGCTGGCGCGGCAGTGAATGCTGCAGTTAGCAGCATCGCTACGCGCGACCTTCGTAAACGGAACGACTATGGCAAATTTAATGAACGGCTTCAGGCACGGCACTGCTTATTTTCTCCTCATTTACGGAGCCCTTTGCCCGGTATGTTCGAGGGCCGAAACGCAGAGGCCATCGCCACCAATTTGGTTTGCGTACAACACGACTCTGGTAATCCATGAAAACGACGGGGGAGCCTTAATCGTTTTCTCTGCGATGTCCGATCCCGTGCTCTATGACTCGAAATGTTACGTATCTGTGTGGCAATTGGATTCCGTCAAACAGCTGAACGAGTATTTGGAAGCGCAATATGTTGTGGGCTTTTCAAAGCCGCCGGCAGTTTTGGAAACAAAGTCCCGCCACATCGTTCTGGACACCTCAAAAGACAGTGAATTTGTCTTGTCCGGCAAACGGTACTCTTGGATACCAGGTGGTGCGAGAGCGGGCTACCTTATGTTATGGTCGTTTGGAGATCAAACCAAAATCGGACTACTGGATCAATCGCGAATAAAACCACGTTTTGGAGAACCCGACTTGCTGAGCATAGATGCATACATTCGGAGATCGAAAGGGATTCAACAAGAGACCGAAATGAAGTGACTATGACGAGCAATTAATAGGGACGGGGCAATGTCGGCGAACCAACGCTCGACAAACCATATGTTCGACCGGAGACCTCGGGCTGCCAGTTGGTGAGGCCATATCGTTGGCTCGGTCCCGGTCAACATCGACGTTCTGCCAATCAAAATGCGATGAGTATTAGCGACAGCCTAAAAGCGAATCGGATAATCGCTACAGCCGACGAAGTCGTGATTCAACGACTAGTTGACCACACGGAGCGCAGATTTCGGTGGTGCGATTTATCGCAGGTCGTTGCATACAAGGTTGATTTACTATCGTTCGATCAAGTGCGTGTCTCCTTCCACATCGGACCGGATCGGTCGTGCGAAATAAGTGAAGATGATCTTGGATTTTCGGATTTGATGGGTAAAGCGAACAAAACCTTGAAGGACTTTCCAGAGCTTGACGCGTGGAAGCCGTCCGTGGTGGCTGAGCCGTTTGCGAGATCTGAAACGACCCTGTGGCCGCCAGTAACAAAACTTAAGCAGAACCACGAAATGCACCGGAGCGACGGGCCGTGTCTTTCTTGACGCAGAGTCTTTTGCCCGTCGCCCCGTGATTTCAACCGTTACCAGGCCGCAGCGTGACATTGCGCGGTCGACCCCTGTGCGAAGATAGTGATCGTGATTTTCTATGCTGGTTCGCATTTCTCCATTGGTCGAGTGCGTGCTAAACAGCTTGGTCGCCTGACTAGTGCCGCGGTCGATCGGGTTGCGGTCGCCATGCAAAAAATCCTGAGATCGCAGACTTGAAAAGCTTGCATTCGACTGGCGCGGTCGATACCCTAACGAAATTGTGGGGGAAGGTGCATTCGCACCCAGGATTCGCAAAGAGCCTGGTAACAAAGCGATGCAACCCTGCCCTCGTTCATATTGTTTTTTGCGGTCTGTCTCGTCTCCTCGGGCGGGCTGATCGCAGGCGTTATCGCACTGAAAAATTTGCGCAGCCGTGAGTCAGACTCGATGAGTACATCACTTTCGTACCAAACGACTTCAACCGTTGCTGAGGAAGTCCGTGACCAGATTTGCTCCTACATCAATTCGCTTGCATCGAAATACGAGTGGTGGTGCGAGCCGGTGTGCTTCTTCGATGATCCGAACTATCCGAATTTCGTTAAAGGGAATACGAAACTTTTTCTACTAATCGACGATCCGGCAATCGATAGCTTCATGGCGCACGCCGATGCGACAAAGATTACTGAACTGCTCGCAGACGCATCGAAAACATTCGGTGTCGGCTGGAATCTTTCATTAGAAGGTTCGCCCGTCGGGACAATTGCAAATGGAACGCTGGATGAGGAAGCAAGTGCATCCCTCAACTCACTTCTTGAAATTTGCGGTATGATGGGTGTTGATCCCATGACTTTAGATCGTGAGGACATACTTAAATCGCATGTCGATCGTTAACTATGCGATAACCAAGCCATGCACGCCGAGCACGCGATCGGCCGTTTTTGACATGGTGGACTTACTCGCGCGTGCCGGGTGATGGCCGCCGTTCGTCCACCTGAGCGCCAATGACATGGATGAGACAATTGTTGACATCCTCGATAAACCGATTGTCGAAGCACTCTCTGCAGCAACGGAGGCGACTCTTCAACTCGTCCGATATGAGAAGGCGACCGGCGATGAGATTGTGTCGGACGAATTCATGCTAAATCAAACTGACTATTTGCATGTCCAAAGGCTGTTCCTCGACTCAGAGACGTACTGGTTCGGCTTCAAGCGTTGTGCTCACCTTGATGTGGCTAGAATTCGATTCCTACCGACGGGACTTATTGTCTTGCTCGATTTTCGCTGCAGCAATGCTACCTTCGTGCTTGATAAGGATCGGTTTCGAGCCTTTTTCGACCATCGTCGGGAAGAATTGGTGCTGTTGGTAAACCATTACTTTCCAAACGAGACGAGCCTTAGTTGCGCAACAGTCGTTAAGAAGGAATTCCTGCACTGACAATCGTCCTAGCCGCTAGAATGTGGACGAACCAACCGTTGCACCCAAGCCCGCGATCGGGTGCTTTTTAAATGGCAACCTTCATCGCGCGGGCTGGGTGAACGGAGTCGTTCGCCGACTGAACCCAAGGGCCTCAACGCAAAAGAGTCATGCTGTACCGGTGCCGCAATTGTCAATACGAAGAGGCGCGAGGATTCCTGCCTACGGTCACCTGCGGAATGCTCTTGCTCGCGCAAATGGGCGTTTGTGCTGCCATCGTTATCCCATCAATTCGCTTCGTACGCTCTTTAATCGAAACTGAGTCAGCCGGAATCGAGTCGAAAACTTCATCTGGATTGGGGTGGTGGGCTCTACTCGTTGTTCCACTGGTGATGATTATTGGATTCATTACAATGTTCATCGCCGCTATGATATTAAATGCGTTGATGGAATTGATTGAATGGCTGGCCTACTGTCGACGTCGATGCCCGACCTGTGGATGCCGCAGATGGTCTTGGGGATTCACGCGAGGATTCGGGCTGTGATTCGAAATGCGGCGGCGAACCAAGCGATGCACCTCAGCCGCGAAATGAGGCGTTTTGAAATGGAAGATCTCTCGTCGCGGCGAGGTGATCGCGAGCGTTATCCGACTGGATTCGTCACGA
>DNWZ01000723.1:0-775 GCA_003506095.1 Planctomycetaceae bacterium
GATGGTTGAAGATGCGGGTACCGATCAATTGCATGCCTGTGGCGGCAATTCGCGTTGCACCACGTGTCGCGTGCGGTTCGTCGACGGCGAACCGTCGGAAATCACCGAAGCCGAAGCGGCTACGCTGGCGGCTCGCGGGATCACTGAATCGGGGATTCGGTTGAGCTGTCAGATTGTTTGCGAACATGACATGACGGTTGAACTGATCAGCCGTTTTGAAGGGAGCGGCCGCAAGGATATGGGCAGCCCCGTTGCCGACGAATTGACGCCTTCGCCGGTTTGGACAAAACGGTAATTGCTTGCCCCGGCATCGCAACTTCTTTAGACTCGACCCAAGGAAGCGATTTTTCCTTTCGGACCTATTGAGGTTGATCATGATTGCAATGCGGCTTTGTATCGTTGTGGCTCTGCTGGCCATGACCGGTTGTGACACCGTACTGATCGACTCACCGATTGGCGAAAAGCTTCCGCGAGCGGAGGCTGCCAAATTGATGGGCAGGTGGACCGACGATGATCAAAACCTGATCGAACTGCAACTCTCGAATGAAGGAGAGGTCGTCTTTGGCGCTCTTTCATGGAATGACCGGACGCAGCGGTTCGATGCTGCGAGTAAGGTCTTGGATCTTCGCAAAATAGACGACGCGATTTATGTGTTTGCGACCGAAGACAAAGAGCCAGACGAGGGCGATGCAAAACGAGATGGCTTTGAATCGGATGCTTCAGCGAACCATGATAGCCAATCGAGAGGCGAAAAATCTCAGTTTATCTTCTTTCG
>DNWZ01000723.1:807-6752 GCA_003506095.1 Planctomycetaceae bacterium
GGATGTTTTCATCAAAGCATCCGAACAGAACTCGAAAGCGTTCGTCGCATCCAAACAGTGGGGCACACTGTTTCAGAGTGAACCTACTTTCAAGTTAAAGTTGATCAAAAAGGCGACTTAAAAATCAACTTCCATTTCACTCGATCAACGATAACTTCGCCGCGTCGTCGACCTGTAACTGTTTCGCGCCATTGTATAAGGAAATTGTTCCGGTGGCGCGAATGGTTTTGTCTTTAAAGCGATCAGAATTGGCAGAGGCATAATCTCCGGTCATCGCCGAACGATTGACGACCACCGTAAAGTTTTTGGGGCTGCGAAAATCGGCGTCTGAGTTCAGCAAGATTCGCTCGCCATTGCCGATCACGCGACCGGCTACCACGTTGAACTGCACCGTCAATTCATCGCCCTCGTTCAGCGCCAAAGCTTGCAGTGGTGACATGATCCCTTCGGGCCGAGGCTTTGGCGCGCGGCCCGCTTTCAATTGGCTCAGCGGCACTCGCGACTGCACGGCGATCTCGCCATCTTCATGCCGCAACTGCAAACTGACCACCGGATCGTTCGCGTCCCAATCGATTTCGATCGTTCCGAAATGATTGCCATAAGGCAACGACGAATGTCGGCGGACGTTCGGTTCTGGCATGCGCCATCCTAGATTCGCTTGATTCAATCCACTGGCCGTGACGTCGTACAAGGGGTATCCGACAACTTGATCATCAACAGAAATTTCCCCCAAATGTCGGTCACCGCTGATAAACACCACACCGCTGGCCTCCTGAGCGCGGATCAGGTCGAACAATCGCTCGCGCTCGGCGGGCATGTTGCCCCATTTTTCAAACGGATGATCGTCGCTGAGCACTTGAATGCTGGTGCCGATGATTCGCAATTCAGCAGGATGCTTTAATTGTTCGGCAAGCCATTTCCACTGCGTATCGCCTAGCATGGTGACACCCTTGCCAGCGGCAGCGACGTAGGGTTTGGCACGAAAGCCGGGCATGGGCTCGGCACCTTTTTCCAATTCGCTACGGAAGTAACGCGTATCGAGCATGATCATTTGGACGCGTTTGCCCGGCGGGCCGATGATCTTCGCATTATAAATGCCACGTTGCTGTCGCAGGGGTGATTCCGATGGTGTGCCAAAAAAATCATGAAACATCTTGGCGGCCGCGTCTTTATGTTCCCACTCCACGCCCGCGTCGTTGTTGCCATAATCGTGGTCGTCCCATGTTGCAAAGATGGGCACTTCTTGTCGCAATCTTATAAACCCCTCGACTCGCGCCAGTTCGTCATAAGCTTCTTGAATCCGCTCAGGCGTCGCGGGCTTTAGCCGCCCTTCGACAACGTCGGCATAAATGTTATCACCCAGCAATAGCAACCAGTCGGGTTTGTAGTCGGCAATCGTCGACCAAATCGGGCATGGGCGTTGTTGCGTCGCACAGGAACCGAATGCGATTTTCTTGATCGGTTCGTCGGCTGACGTTCGATCAGACGCGGCAACCAGAAGACCGGCCAAAAAGATGGCAGACGCCATAACGCGGCTTGCTTCAGCACCACCAATGTATCTGGATAACATATGCTTGTTGTTAAAAACCTGGAGGGAAGAATTGAATCGCGAAAACAAATTACTATACACTATAGAAGTAACCACCCAACCTGACTGGGCCAATGGGGTGACCACTGCACCAAGTTTATACAAACCACACTGAGTATTCATTGGATTCACATGATTTGGGATCGATTCGTTTTCAGCGGGAGGATTATGCGATGACATCGTATCGTTGTTTACTCGTACAGGCTCCGCAAGACGATAGGGGTGGACCACAGGCGACCGTGGTTGAATTGCCGGAGGAACGTTTTCCCACGGGCGAAGTGACGATTCAAGTTCGGTGGTCGTCTTTGAATTACAAGGATGCGTTGGCGACGACTGGGCATCGCGGTGTAGTGAAGCATTTGCCCCATATTCCGGGCATCGACGCGGCTGGGGTGATTCTGGCCAGCAAGTCGCCTGAGCATGCGGTCGGCGATTCGGTAATCGTTACCGGATATGAGCTGGGGCAGAGCCATTGGGGCGGTTGGAGTGAAATCATCCGTGTGCCTGGGGATTGGATCGTGCCGCTGCCGATCGGTTTATCGGCTCGCGAAGCGATGATCTATGGCACGGCCGGGTTCACGGCGGCGCAGTGCGTGATGGCGTTGCAAGTTCAAGGTATTATGCCTGGCGATGGCGAAATCGTTGTCACGGGGGCCAGCGGTGGCGTCGGCAGTTTGGCGGTCCGTTTGCTCGCGTCGCTTGGTTACGCGGTCGTCGCGGTTTCTGGCAAAGCGGATTGGCATTCGCAATTGATCCGCTGGGGCGCGACGCGAGTGCTCGATCGCGGTGAGTTTCAAGATGATCCCACGCGGCCGATGTTGAGTGCCCGATGGGCCGGAGGCATCGATGCGGTCGGCGGACCGATGTTGGCCAGAATGATCAGGGAGACTCGGTACGGCGGAGCGGTCGCTGCGTGCGGTTTGGTCGCCGGGACGCAGTTGGACGTGACGCTTTATCCGTTTTTACTGCGCGGGGTTACGCTCTGTGGAATCGCGTCGGCGGATTGCCCGAGGGATAAGCGGTTAAAGATTTGGTCACAGCTGGCTGGAGCGTGGAAATTGGCGACGCTGGACGAGGGCGTGACCGAATCTAACTTGCAGCAGTTGCCAGACTTGACAAACGCCATGTTGCGAGGCGAAGTGGCTGGCCGCGTGGTTGTCAGCCCCGGCGATTGAGCTTCACGGTGCCTTGGGAGCCGCTGGATTCGGAGCCGCCGGATTATCTGGCGGATCTTTCGGTTCTGGCGGCAGGAACATGGTGGTGTACGGTCGATGGCGACCGGGCAAGCCGGCGGCGCGGCGGAAGTGGTCGCGTGCTGGCAACTGATTTCCGTCGTAATGCAGCAGGATACCGGTCAAGAAAGGCAGGCCGCCTTCGAGCGGTTGTCGGGCTGCGGCGACATCGAGCGCGCGCAGGTGCTTGACCTTCGCCGCATCGTCACCGCGATAGAGCGAATCGAGTGTGAACCCGCCGCGATCGGGCGTTCGTGCCAATTCCAGTGCGAGCGCAAGATACGTCACTGCGAGATCAAAATCGCCGTTGGCCGTGTAGGCATGACCGGCACGAAAGTACGCGGTCGCGTAGTCTTGAGCCCGATTGATCGCTTCGCGGTATTTCTGTGCAGCGCGACGATACGAACCTGCCGCGAACTCGCGATCCCCTTCGGCGATCAACTGGTCAGCACGCATTCGTCCGGCTTCGTTGCTGGCCCTAAGCGCCGCGACGCGGCGAGCGATCTCGAGATCGTCGCGAAGCGGTCCTCCAGCTCGATTGGCGATGGCTAGCGGCGGCATCGCGCCAGCGTTTGCCGCTGGGTTCATGGCTGCGGGCGGCATCACGATTTGCGGCTGCACAACAATGATCGGCTGCACCGGTTGCGTTTGGTAGACCGACCAGTTTTGCCAGCCGCCGAAATGCCTGTATCCGAAACCGGGAACGTAGTAGTTGTAACCGTAGGGATGCCCCCACGATGGTCCCCAAACGTTTCCGCCCCACCAGGGATAAGGCACGGGGATCACATTACCACCACCGCCACCGCCAGGCGGTTGATTGCCGGGCTGGCGAGGCCGATTCGGATGAATCGCAGACCAGGCGCCGAGTTGATCGTTAAAGATCGGTTGAACGCCTTGCAATTGAGCGTTCGCGGAGCTCGGGAAAGAGACCGCTGTGGCGATCACAAACGCGCCTAGCGAGATGCCGAAGGATGGGACAAGCCTTGCCATGACGTTTCACCGCGATGCGTGGGGGCGTCTGGTCGGTCGAAAAAGAGTTCCGTATTGATCATCATAGCGGTGTCGCGGCCCAAGACGAGTGCCGCCGCCGGAAAGTGTCGGCACCGTATCGTGGCAGGTCCAACCGCAACCATGAACCTCGATTTCGGTCTCGTTAGCGGTTTTTTCCATGCCTCCATGGGGGCAATCGAGTATCTTTGACGCATGGAAGTATCATCAGAATTGGCTGACCGCGTTTTGCGTCTGGTCAGCTCACCGAATTATCGACCGATTAAACCGAAGTTGATCGCTGCGGCGCTGGGCGTCACGACCGACGACTTTCGCGAAGTGAAACGTGTCGTCAAGGCGCTCGTTCACCGTGGCCAACTCGCCTACGGGTCAAACCACCTCGTGATGCTCGCATCCGCGGTTCCGCCAGCGGATGCCGCCGCGTCCAAGCCTGCGAAAAAATCGCCGCGAAAGAAGAAAATCGCCAGCGACACCGAGGTGGGGCAGTCCGAATCGCCCGACTTTGACTCGATTGACCACGAATCCGAAGCGAATGCGCGGCCCGGGAAATCCGAAGCGAATGCGGCAATCGCACGTTTGGGTGTCGACTTGGCACGTCGTGACGGATTAATCCGAGGCACTTTCCGCGGCGCGATGGGCGGATTCGGTTTCGTGCGCCGCGGCGACGGTGTCGAAGGTGCCGATGCGCCCGACGACGTCTTTATTCCCCCGGGTGCGACCGGCGGGGCGCTCGATGGCGACACGGTCGAAGTTCGAATGCGACCGCGTGGCGATCGTCGTGGCGACGCGATGGAAGGTTACGTCGACAAGGTGCTTGAGCGTGGCCGACGGCAATTCACCGGCACGTTCGAACAACGCGGCAGCGAGGCGCTGGTCCACTTGGACGGCGTGCCTTACGAACGACCGCTGATCGTGGGCGACGTCCGCGGTTTACCGGTGGAAAATGACGACAAAGTGTTTGTCGAAATCGTTGCTTTTCCCACCGCCACCGATGCGGGCGAAGCGGTCATCTTGGAAGTGTTGGGCAAGACCAACAATCCGGCGATCGACACGTTGACGATCATGCGGCAATACGCGTTGCCAGAAAGCTTTGCCGACGTGGTGCTGGACGAAGCACGCGCTCAAGCCGACGCGTTTGCCGAAGGAATAATCCCGCCAGAGCGACGCGACTTGACGGGTTTATTGACGATCACCATCGACCCGATCGACGCTCGCGACTTCGACGATGCGATTTCCTTGGATTACCAAGAAGGGCGATGGACGCTGTGGGTTCATATCGCAGACGTTTCAGCGTTTGTGCCGATCGGTGGGGCGTTGGACCAGGAAGCCGAACGCCGGGCGACGAGCGTTTATTTGCCCGACCGCGTGGTGCCGATGATCCCGGAAGTAATCAGCAATCACCTGGCCAGTTTGCAACCCGAAAAAGTGCGGCTGACCAAGACGGTTGAGATTGAGATGTTGGATAACGGAGTGATCACGTCTGTCGAAGTTTATAATGCGGCGATCCGCAGCGACCAGCGATTTCATTATGAACAGGTTGATGAGTTTATCGAGTCGCCCGAGTCCAAGCGTGGCCAGTGGGGCGATACGATCTGTGACCTGCTCGCCCGGATGCACACGCTCGCGATGGCCATGCGACGTCGGCGGTTCAATCGCGGTTCGCTGACACTGGAAGTGCCCGAAGTCAAAATCGACTTAGACAAAACGGGCAAGGTCAAAGGGGCGCATATCGAGGCTTATACCGAAAGCCACCAGATTATCGAAGAGTTTATGTTGGCGGCCAATCAAGCCGTCGCGACTTGGTTGGATGATCAAGAACTGAATTATTTGCACCGCATTCATCCGCCGCCAGACCGACGCAAGTTGCGACAATTGGAGATGTTTGTCAAAGACTTGCGCCTGCCGGTTACGAGCGTCGAAAGCCGCCAGGACATTCAACGGGTACTCGATTTGGTCGCAGGAACACCGCTGGAAAATGCGGTCAATTTCTCGGTCTTGAAAAGCATGAACAAGGCGATCTATGGTCCCAATCGCGAAGGCCATTATGCGCTCGATATGGAACATTATTGCCACTTCACCAGTCCGATTCGTCGCTATCCCGATTTGAGCGTCCATCG
>DNWZ01000184.1 GCA_003506095.1 Planctomycetaceae bacterium
TAAAAATTTAAATGAATTGAACAACGCGGAAGTCCGCATTGACGACCTCACACGCCGGGTCGCGGTTGCCGAAAAACAATTCTTCCGTTATTCAGATGACTTGGAACAAGCCCGAATCGATGCAGAAATGGAAGAGCAGCGAATCTCAAACATCAGTCTCGTGCAACCTGCGGCGTTGATCGAAAAACCGATCAAACCATCCAAGACGTTGGTCGCCTTGGGAGGACTATTGCTGGCTATCGGCGGAACGATTTCAATCGTCGTTATCAGTGAAAAGACGGACCAACGCGTTCGCACGCCTGCCGCAGTCGAGTCATTGCTGGGCGTTCCCGTCATGGCAACGTTGCCACTGGACAATCGCGTCGGCCGCTTGGTCGGGTAATTTTAGCTTTCGGTTACTCGTGCAACCGAAAGACGTTTCGTTCGCAATCATCATCCAAAACTCCGTTAGCATTTCCATGCAAATCGAAACGACATTTCAATCGGACGGCGACGCAACGCAATCGTTGGCCGAAGCGACGGTTGACGCATCTCAACCGGCCAGGATAAAAACAATGCCGATCTCTCGCGCTGCCCGAGATACGGTTGCGCATCCCCGATCGCGTCGCGGTTCAACCGAATACGATCTGCTGCTGGGCCGCTTGTTACAGCAGTCGGGTCACTACAGCACAGGGCTCTTCATCGGCTTTGCCGGTTGTCATCGACGGGCTGGAGTTTCGACAATCACGGCGAACATCGCGATTCGTGCCGCTGACTTGCAAAATGGCTCGGTTTTATTGGTCGAAGCGAATACCGATTACCCGCGTCAACGCCGTCATTTCGGAATCGTCGAAGGCCCAGGATTGGTAGAGGTGCTCGGCGGGTCGGTTGCTCTAGACGAAGCGATTGTACCGACACGCGTTCAAGGCCTTTCATTGCTTGGTTCTCGCACTCGCAACACCATGGCGCCATTGGCGGTGTTGGAAGGAGCGGTTGAAAGTTTCATCAAAGAAATACGCAACAACTTTTCTGTTGTTATATTCGACTTCCCATCAGACGAATCGCTCAGCAATTGGCGACCGCTGTTGCAATGCCTTGATTCGAACATTCTGGTAATCGCCAGCGAAGAAACAACCCAATCCGATATCCAGCGGACGCAAAATCAATTCCTGATTGATCATGTAAAAATCTCCGGCACGGTATTGAACCGTCATCGATCTTATACCCCCGGGTTTCTGCGTCGTCGATAAAAAAGCCACCAGGAGCTTGCAATCTCTGTGGCTATAAAAATCTTCATCCGCAAAATAAACCTTAACGCATTTTCGCTCATCGGACATCGTAAGTGGCTGACAAAGTCCGCACAGCGACACAAGCCTCATTGACACTTATCGACCAAGCGTTGATGAGCTTAACCAGCTTTATTGTCACTGTTTTTGTCGGGCGTGCTTGTTCCCAAGCAGACTTTGGATACTTCGTCCTGGGGGTCACTTTAGCATGGTTGGTTCTGGGCATTCCCAATGCACTCATCTGGGTCCCCTACGCAACCAAAGCGCCTCAACGGAAATCTCGCTACCGACTAGCAACCTTACAGGGCGGCTCTACTGCGATGCTGCTAGCGTTGGCATTTGCCATCGCTGGCATTCCTTTCGTGATCGCGGTCGGACTTAATGCGTTCTCTCTGGTGAATGTTGCTGATTCTGAAGCGCCCTGGCTGGCAAGCTATCTGGTTCCTCTTGCCGTTCTGTTTTTAAGTATGATGTTGCGGGAACACGTTCGACGACTCGCGATCGCTGATTTCAAAGGACGGGCGTTGCTGCAAATCGACGTGGTCAGTTGCTTGACACAATTGGTGGTCGCAGCAGCGCTTTTGCAGACCGGGCGACTGACGCTTGCTAACGGATTTTATGCTGTCGCCGCCGGCGGTATCGTTTGCGCCCTGCGATTGGCTGTGGATGCAAGAGACTATCGCTTTTGTCGTCGATCGATTGGCGTGCTGTCGATTCAAAGTTGGCGATTTGGAAAGTGGTTACTGGCGATCGCGATCATTTATCTCGCGTCGGATATGTCGATGCGGGGCATACTGACCGGCCTTCATGGTGCGACCGCATTAGGAGCATTCTCGGCAGTGGCGCTGATTGGCAATATCATCAATCCGCTCGTTTTGGCAGCGACGCTTTTTACGCGTTCTTTGGCTGCAAAGATTTTTGCGGATTCGGGGATCGACGGCTTATTGCGATTTGTCATTGCGGGAACGGTCGGTATTGCGATCGTGTTGGTTGCGGCGGTCGTCGCGTTAACAGCCATCGGGCCGTGGTTCTTGCAGATGATGTTCAATGCAGCATATGCCGACCGTGGCACCATCGCAGCAGTTTCGCTTGGATTATGCGCTCAAGCGTTGATAATTCCGGTCGAAGGGGCGCAGATGGTGCTGGAAGAAGGGCGGAGGCTATTTAACGTCTCCGTGATGCACATCTTCTTGACGATCGCCGTAGGCTTTCCGCTCATTTGGGCGTTTGGCGCTTCTGGCATAGGAATTACCATGACAATCCGCGCCGTTGCAATCTTAGCGATCCAGTTTAACCTTTTCCTAAAGTCCATCGGCAATCGCATTCCAAGTGCGATCTTGACCACCGGGGTCACCTCATGACAACAGCAACCGGACAAGCCTTCTACACGCCGGAATCTTACGCCCAACGCGACCGCATCGTCGGCAATGCCGTCTCGGAGTCGCCGTGGCGAAGCTACTCCGTATGGATGTCCGGCGCGTGGCTCCTGGTGGTTTTCATCCTGATGTTGCACGAACCGCCCGGCAATGCGGCAAAGTATGCCGAGCTCGAAATGGGAAAAGGCGTCGATGATCGGGCGGAGTTCGAGTCAAACGTCAATTCCGCACCGACGATGCGTAAAGTGGGATTCGTGATGTTGATCGCACTAGGCGGGTTTAGTCTGGTCACATCGCAACGGCGATTAAAAGTTACGAATTATCCGTTGTTGATTTCAGCCCTCTTGCTGGCAACTTGGACTTATGGAAGTGTCGTTTGGTCACACTTTCCACGCGAGACGATGCTAGAGTTGATTCGACTATCAGGTTGGGTTCTGGTCGCATTGGGTTTGGCCAGAAAGCACAACTCAAATGAACTCGCCGTGATCATGTTCATCGTTGTCACCGGTGCTGTCGCCGCCGCGGTCGCGACGGACTTGTTGACGGGCGATTTTCGCCCTTGGCAAAGCGCGTACCGGATGACGGGCACATTGCACCCAAACGGTTTGGCAGACAATGCCGCATTGATGGCTGTGATCGCAACCTATTTTCTTATCACCAGCGATAAGCGTCACTACGGTTGGCTGGTGATTGTCGCAATCGGCTTTGCCGTCGTCGCATTGACAAAATCTCGAAACGGGCTGATGTGTTTTTTTGTCGGCATCTATGTCCTTTCCATCATCGGCCAACCGATCGGTGGTTTTTTTAAAGCGATTGCGTTTTCGATGGTGGCGGTTGGCCTATTCATGATCGCTAGCGGAGTGGTTACGGAGAGCCAAAAACGATCTGTGATCCATTCAGCGACCATGGGGCGAGGTACCGACGCAAAGTTAAGTGGACGAAGCGACCTTTGGAGAACGATAGTCACAATGACCGGGAATGATCGTACCAAAGGTGTCGGATATGGCGCATTTTTCGTCACCAAACGCGTTGAAAGACTTGGCAAAATGTTAAGGTGGTTTCCGCACCATGCGCACAACGCATACCTTGAAGTGCTTGCCACTCTAGGCTGGGTAGGGCTCGGGATCGGTTTAACGACAGCCGTACTGGCATTTTTTGAATGTTTAAAGCGAGTCAAACGGGATCAAGACATCGGTTTTCGACTTTTTGCCGCGATGATTGTCCTCGGCGCGGTGCAGGGTTACCTATGCGTTGCTTATATCCATGCGAGAGGTTTCTTGTCGCTTTCGGCTGCGATTGTATTTTCATGTATCTTTATCGCGTCGCAGGTTGCTGATAAGCGTCACAATCCGCTCGCAACACCACTCACTTGACAAATCGTTTTTCGATGCCACGTGTTTCTGTTCTAACGACTGTCTACAACGGCATGCCTTATTTGCCGAAGGCGGTTGAGTCGATCTTCAGTCAAACGTTTTCCGACTTTGAATACATCATTGTCGATGACGGTTCCCATGATGCGACGCCGGTCTATTTGGCATCGCTGACCGATCCACGCGTAAAAATCATCTCGCAAGCCAATACAGGAACCGGGCCTGCGGCACAACACGGATTGAAGTATTGCACCGGCGAATACATCGCCCGAATGGACGCGGACGACTATTCGTTGCCGACAAGGCTAGCGAAGCAAGTCACCTATATGGATGCGCATCCCGAGGTCGGTCTGCTGGGATGCCAAATGGCGCCGATGGGCGATAAAGGGGTTGGCAGGAGTTTGGAAATGCCAATAACTCACGATCAAATTTTTGCTGACATGATGGCGGGCCGACACGGCATTGCGCACTCCTGTCTATTGATTCGCGCGGCGAGATTGCGTGAGGTCGGCGGATACTGGACGCTGCCGCTGCAGGATGAATGGGACATGACGCTGAAGGTTGGAGAAATTTCGGAATTGGCCAATCTGGACCAAGTCTTGTTTCATTATCGCGTGCACAGTGGCAGTCTGAATGGTACCGGTATGCGGCGGATGCGATTCAGTATCGATTATTCGATCGAATGTGCACGACGTCGCCAACAGAGTTTGCCACCGATTTCACACACCGATTATGCCAAGCAAATGGAAATGCGGCCTTGGTGGAAAAAAGTTGCCGAGAATGTCGAACTTCACGCCCGCAGCCACTATCGTCTGGCGATCGCCGAACGTCAGGGCGATCATCCGATTCGTGGCACGATGCGATTGGCCTGGGCCGCGGCCTGTTCGCCGACGCTAACGTTTCAGCGCATGGCTCGAATGTTTCATCGGCCCAAAGTCGCTCAATAGGTTTTTTGTAACACGTTCAGTTTGATATGAATGCAATACAATCCGACCGAGAATTGGCGTGCTAAAGTCACCTCTTTTACGATGCTGTCAATCAAAACTCTTGGTGACACTCTGGATCCTGCTAACCATTGTAGGCATTGTCGTCACTGCGGCCAGAATATCCGCATACCATCAAACCCCAGGGCCATTTGATCCGGCACGGCAAGGTTTTTGCGACTTTCACAACGGCGTCTACTTCCCGTCATTGGCCTTTGCGAGAGGCATCAGTCCTTACTCGCAGGACTATGCTGACACTTATCCGGTATCGCGCCAAGTGCCGCCTTATTCACCGCTGATTATCGCACTGCATGTACCATTCGCATGGTTTCCGCTTGCTGTAGCTGAAGTTTTCTACTTCTTCTTTATGATCTTTTGCGTGATCGCCATCGCGTGGATTTTGGTACGTGACACAAGGGACTTGCCAACCAAGACCGTTTGGGCGTGTGTCTGGCCTGTGGTTGCGATCATCGTTTGGTCGCGCCCTGGGCATGTGACTCTGTTCAACGGATACTTTACACTCGAACTGGTGCTTGGCGCGTTCATCGCACTTTCAGCTGCAAGATCTCGACCTTGGTTAGCGGCGATTGGGATCGCGCTAGCGTCGGGCAAGCCAACCTATTTTTTGCCTTTGATGGCGTTGATGATGGCTCGAGGCGATTACGCCGCGATCATACGTGGTGTGATTTTGGCGACCCTTGGAGGTTTGGCCAGCATGCTTTGGATCACCGGCCTAAGCACGGATTCGATCACGCAAATCATCAACGATGTCCTGGGTGGCCAGGCGGTTCATATGAACGATCCACTTGAATCACCTGTAACCAGTTGGGTTCGCATCGACATTGCCGCGGTGTTGGCCAAGGTGATCAATCGCGATCTCAACGAATTGCCGCAGATCGGGATCATGATTTTTCTGTTGACAATACCGACTGCGGCACTCTGGCGGAATCGGCATCGATTCCGACATGGCGGTGTGACCGACCTTTCAGGCTCTCTGATTGTGGTCAGTTCGATTGTCGCGATCTATCACAATTCATACGATGCGATTTTATTGTTGGCACCCTTGGTCGGTTGGGCTAGTAATCGATGGGAATGCGGGCAGCAAAATCGGCGACTTGACCTTGCGATCGCTTTTTCACTGCTGGTGGCAATTTTCAATCCGTTCTCAACCTTGACGTTTCTTCAAGGCTTTGAGGGCAACCGTTTGGTTTATCAGCTTGTGACCAGCATCAATGCCATTGCCATCTTTATCGGTGCCGCGTTGATGCTGTTGCGAATCACCCGCCTGAGTTCGGTTGCGGCTGATCGGGCATTTGAAACCGCCACGCCAACAGCCAATGCTTAAGAGCCTAATACGCCTTCAATCAAGCGGTCGAAACATAATCAACTTTGACATTCGATCCATTCGCCACGACAACTTGAGTCGACCAGCGTTCGACGCCGTCACCTGTGAATGTCACCAAGTAGGTGCCATCGCCGGAAACTGGGATGGCAAAACCACCCGACGTAGATGTGATAGCATGGAACGCCTCGCCCTGGACTTCCACAAGGATACCGCCCAGGCCTTCGCCAGGTGAATAAAAATCGTTGTTGTCTTGGTCGACGTAAGCGACCCCGGTAATCATAGGGCCTCTTGAATTACTGAATTTCTGAGTGACCAGTTGAGGTCCGACTAAACCATTGGTCCCCAACAGGACCGCAATCCCGGCTTCATTGAAATCATTGTCATGAATATTCCGTCTGTGGCCGGCGGGGTTTTGCATTCCTTGGCCAGCGAACGCAGGATTGTATTGCGGATCGCTCGGTGTTTCGTCGCCCCAATCCACTGCAAACCCTGCGTGGGCGAACGGGACAGAGATTGAATAGGAAAAGACATTTTCCGATACGCTGCGAATATACCCTAACGCTGCTGCGCGTTGCGTCGAGGTAAAACCCGGCTGAAAAGGCGCCGGCGGATTATTAGAACTAATGTGCCCTTGAAAAGCGTTGGTCAACAAATCTTGGGAATGCAACCGTGCGGCTTGCAGCAAGATCGAATTGAAAGCGAGCGGTTGTGCATGGCGGTCGATAAATCCATTGGCGATCGATGCGGTATATTGTGAAACGATATCCTCCGGATTGATCCCGAATTGCGAGTAAACATTTGCGAACGTTCCGTCACCGGCCAACCGATTCGCTTCGATAACTCCATCGGCCCGTGCACGATTGGTAATTTCCAATAACCATTGCTCCAACTCAGTCGGCTGGCCGATCTCATACGCCGTTGTTTCATATTCCGATGCGACACGAATATCATCGATTACCCAACCGGTACCGGTGTCTGTTTCCGCGTAACGAGTGCCGCCGGAATATTCATAGAAGAATCGAATGCGAACGTTTTGTCCGGCATAGGCTGAAAGGTCAATTTGGCGAAAAACAAAGCTGCCATCACCAGAGGGATTGCTTTCAACGCCCGCTTGTGAAAACACGGTAATCGGCCAGGTCGTTCCCTGGTCAGTTGAAAGCTGGACCTTCGCAATCTGCGTAGGCGTCGCCCAGTTGAGCTGGCTCATAAAGAAAAGCTTCGTATCCGAGCGGATCGCCAGTGTTTGATTTATGGAAAACCAGTTGGATGACACAGTTGGGTGCGCCAAGTGAAACGCATGCGATCCTTGCGAGACGACTGAGTTCTGGATCAACGAGTAGGAAGTGTGGGTTTGGTCGAGGATGTTCGCGATGCCATTTTCGGCATTCTCAATCAACAACACTCCCGAATCGGTGGGCGGCTGCCAGGTGACCTCGATAAAGGTACGAACCGCATGCTGTGGCAAGTCGGTCCAGAACGAGAACATCAAATCACTGTCTGGTTGTGGTGCAAACAACGAGACGACTTGGGTATGACTCAATTCAATGGCGCCGCCGACAACCAGGCTTGAAAGATCGACAGGGGCTGCGCTGCCACCGCCGTTGAGGAGCATTGCGAAAACGATATCGACACTTTCTTCCAGGTCCAACCGTAACGACAGATCCTCTGTTGTGAGGCTGCCGTTGATGGTCGTAGGATTGTTAATCCACGACGCGATCGGAACATTCAACGTGCCTTCGCGCTCGCGGCTGTAGCTCGATAATTCATTCAGCACGATCAACGCGTCGAGCGGATTGACGTCACCATCGCCGCTGGTATCAAAGCTGCGAATCGCCAGTGCGTCATTCACCGCGTCGCCACGATTGACGCGAGAAATCTGGATCAGAATGAGCAACGCATCCAGAGGCGTGACAAGCCCCTCGCCACTGGGATCAAACGGAGAACGGCCTGTTGCTGATACGACCTCGCCTTCAGGGCGGGCGAATGTTGTGGTGTTTAGCCCCGGTGCTAGCGGTGCAGCGGTTCCCGCTGAGCCCCGAATGCTAGACTGGATCGGTTGAGCAGCCCCGACGTCAACGACCTGCGCCGCCGAATTGGCAACGTGGGGAACACAAAACAACGCATCGAAGGCTAAAGCATAGCGTGCTTCCAGCGTCTCGATGGCAAGGCGTCGAGCATGAGCCTGGCGGTTTGTTCGGCATATCATCGGGGCTCTTCTGGTCGTAATTTCGAACATTGGGAACATTATAAAGCGACTCGCCAGCGGACACAAAGAAAAAGTGCTGGCACCGACTCGGGACCGTTCAAGCGACGCTGACGCAGCGGATTTTTCTGGAACCGCTGACAAGCTGTGCCTGTGCTTCAATCGCGTCCGTCTAGCCTTCACGGGACGATATCCGTTGAGCTGCGGGGCGATCCACTCGAGGGGGTTGGCTGGTTTTTGGGGTTTGTGTCAGGCGATGCACATTTACCCGAATCGTGTTAAGGTAATGAGCTTGCTGAAGGCTCTACGAGAGTCCCCATTCCCGAAAGAGACCGCGGAGGCGGCATAACACGATGACGGTTGATCAATACGCGATTTGCCCGTGCGGCAACGGCAAGAAAATCAAGTTCTGTAAATGCAAAGATTCTTTGCCGGAACTCGATCGCATCACAACGATGCTCGATGGTGGCCAAATCGTCCCTGCGCTCGATCGGATAAATCGCGTTTTAGAAGAGCACCCCGACGCGGCTTGGGCGTTGGCGATCAAGGGACGGATTTTGTTGAATTTGCAGGAGTACACTTCTCTTGCGGAAAATGCGGAGCGATTTGTCCGCTTGCAACCGACCAACCCGTTGGCATTAACCCAACGTGCCGCTTCGCAAGTGTTTCGCGATCAAATTACCGAAGCGACCGAATCGATTCTTGAAGCCTTGACGGAAAGCAATCGCCAAGTCGACTCGTTTGTACTGGAAATTGTTTCGGTGCTGGCGTTTGCATTGGCCAATTCCGGTAAGTTTCTCAGCGCCCGAGCCTACGCGACGCTCGCACTGAGCGCTGAAGGATTTGACGGCGGACGCACTGCGGCGCACGTGCTGCAGGAGCTGAACACCAGCCAATCGGTCAATCACCTGCTTAAGGCGCTGCCGCCCAATCGCCCCCGTCCTGAGCGAGTCGAGTGGGCAGAGCGATTTGACGAAGCGCTCGGACTGCTGCGCAGCAATCGAATTGCCCTCGCCGAAACGAAGTTTTCTTCGCTGGCGAGAGCCTATCCGGGTGAACCGGCGATTCTGTCTGGGCTTCTGTCGTGTGCTATTTGGAGCGCCAACGATCAAGCTCAGTCGGATTGTTTGGAAAAGCTTAGCCGTTGTGAGCAGCTTGACCTAATCGCCCGCAGCAAGATGTTGGCGACCAGTTACTTGGTCGAGACGAAGTCGAGCAAGTTAGAGGTCGAATTGGTGTCGCTGGTCGCTGAAGTCCAGGACATTTCACAAACGGAAATCGCATTGCAGGCTCATTCGTTGTTCGCACCGATTCCCGAGCGCATGCTAAGAGGTTTTGTACAACAAGAGGACGATGTGCCGCCACGTTCGGCGTTCCAAATCTTGGACCAGGAAATCCCTGGCGACGACATTCCGTTGACGGTCGACAATATCTCGGAGTCGACCGCCGTTGTGCTGTTGTTCGGCAAGCAGACCGACCGTGCGGCGCGGATTGAAGTGCCATCGTTGTTGCCACGATTTGTTCAGAGTGCCGGTGATGCGTTGAAGTCTGCGCTGGGTGATTTGCAGCTAAAGGAAGAAGCCGGCTTCCCCGTGCCGTTTACCATCGCTAGCGAACCACGTGCCGCGATGATCAATCGCCGCATGCCGCGAGTTGAAGTCGACAAATTGATCGAACAGTTCCAAACCAAACGACTCGGCCACCGGCTTGCCGAACAGCCGATCCCAGCTCTGGGCAAGCGTTCACTGAGAGACGTTGCGGGCGACGATTCGATTCGTCTGCCGCGGGAAGCTATCATGCGGCTGCTGGAAAATACAGAACAACTCGCTGAGCCGGCAAGTGTTTTGGACGAAGTCCGCCAGCTCGCCGGACTGGAAGCGTTGCCACCGATCGTTGTGCGCACTTCAGATGATGTCGAAGAAGTCGACAATGCCGACTTGGCACGAGTCGATTGCTCGCAACTGGATTCCGATGGCCTCGCGTATTTGATGCAGCGATCGCAATTGATTCACGCGGTCACGGCGATTAGAAAAGCTGCTTCGCAAGTGCTGCGACGCGACGAAAAGCCGGAAGACGCGGACTTGAAGGCGACCGCTTATTTGATGCTGATCGAGACCAATACGTCGCCCGAAGATGCCTTGAAATTGATCGCAGAAGCGAAGAAGTTTTATGACAAAGCCGGTATCGATAAAGCCCAGTTGATGCTTATGGAGGTTCCGGTTCGGGTGCGGATTGGCGATTCCGAAGGCTTCCAAAGCTTAATGCGAACGCTGACGACCGAATACCGAGGTCGCGAAGAGGTGATGGCGGCGCTTCAGCAAATCCTTGTTTCGATCGGCTTGATCAACCCCGATGGCTCGCCTCGAACAGGCGGCCCGACTCCGGGTGCGATGGCAGCCGGCCCAGCGGCCTCGCCTGCCGCATCGAACTCAGGCTTGTGGACGCCCGATAGCGGTTCGCCCGCCTCAGCTGGTGCATCGCCCAGCCAGGGCGGCAGCAAATTGTGGGTCCCGGGGATGGACTGATTCGTTCCCGCGGCAGGCATTGGAGACCAGCGTGCAAACTTCCGCTAGCGACCGAGCATGGATGTTGCGGGCCATCGAATTGGCTGAACGTGGCCGCGGCCATGTCGAACCCAACCCGATGGTCGGTTGCGTGCTGGTTAAAGACGGCAAACTGATTGGCGAAGGTTATCATCGACGATTCGGCGGCCCACACGCCGAAGTCGATGCATTGCAATCCTTGACCGATCGCTCGCTTGCCGATGGCGCAACGGCCTTCGTAACGCTTGAGCCCTGCTGCCACACCGGCAAAACGCCACCCTGCACCGCAGCGCTGATCAATGCTGGCATAACTCGCGTCGTGGCCGCGATCGCCGATCCGTTTCCGCAGGTCAATGGCGGCGGGCTGGCGCAGTTGCGACACGCGGGCATCGAAACCGAAGTCGGCATCTGTCAACGCGAAGCAACCAAACTGAGCGCACCGTACTTAAAGCGAGTTCGATCGAATCGCCCGTGGGTGATTGCAAAATGGGCAATGACGCTCGACGGCCGTATCGCGACAATCAGTGGAGACAGTCAATGGATCAGCGGCGAAGTTTCTCGCGGTGAAGTTCATCGTTTGCGTGGCTTGGTCGACGCAATCATTATCGGTGGCGGAACCGCAGCGATCGACGACCCGACGCTGACGGCGCGACCTCCGGGGCCGCGGCTCGCGACACGAATCGTCGTTGCAAATAACCGTTTGCCCGCAATAGAAAGTCGTTTGGTTCAGACAATTGACCAGGCGCCTTTGATGGTCGTGGTACCGCATCAAGTGTACGAGGAATCAGTCGAACCGCTCGCCAATGCGGGTGCCGAGATCTTTCGTTGTGCGACGTCCGACTCTCTGGCGATGATCACCGAACTGTTGGACGAATTGGGCAAACGCCAAATGACCAACGTGATGGTCGAAGGTGGCGGAAGCCTGCTGGGCAGTTTTCTTTCTGCTGGCCAGATCGATGAAGTGCATGCTTACATCGGCAGCCGAATCGTTGGCGGTGCGGAAGCGCCCGGACCGGTCGGCGGCAACGGGTTTCGATTGCTGGGCGATACGCCGGATTTTGAAATCGACCTAGTCCAGCGATTCGATAGTGACGTTTACATCGTCGCACGCAAACGCGACAGCAGGTGCTAGAGGGAATGAAAAGCAGGCTCATCTGGAGTGGCTCAGCAAGCTCCGAGGCTGTGATTTTTTCTGCACAAGATTCACCTTCCCGTCGAAGCGCTCGACTTGCTAATCTCCGCTGGTGGGTCTGATTGCGGCGGCATTCCATGTGCCGATTTCCACGACGGAAATGATGCGATCGGGTCGATTCGGGGTCGGATGTTGCATTCGGCCAGGTGAGTTCAGCCCTCCAGCGATTGAGACAAGAAGGCGTCACGGATGATGCGAAAATTGGCGAAAACTGCGGCGTTTTTAGCGAGCATTGCGATCGGGACCGCCGTGCCGGCCAGCGGACAAAATCAGTTCAGCCAGCCCCAAACGGCACAGCCCCAAACGGCACAGCCCCAGACGATGCGCCCCCAGGCGGGACAGGCTCAAGCGGTGCGTCCCCAGGCGGTCGCTCAGCCTCAGGCGGATCAGCAACAAGGTGGACAACAGCAGCATCCTCTTGCCGGTGCCCCATTCATTCTTTCTAGCGCCGAACAGGCCGAGATGGATCAATTGTTGGCCGCTTGGGAACAGCAAAGCAGCGGCACCAAACGCCTGGAAGCGAAGTTTCGTCGCTGGCACTTCGATCCATTGGCCGCCCCGGCTGGAGTTCACGCTACATGGGCTGAGGGCGAAATCAAGTATGGCGCTCCCGACATGGGCTTATTCCGCGTCGACCAACTGAAGTTCTTTTCTGGCATTGTCGAAGGCAAATCGACCTACAAATCGGTTGAAGGCCAGTTCGGCGAGCATTGGGTTTGCAACGGCAAAGAATTGTTAGAGTTTGATCGCAGCGCGAAAGAATGTCGCATCCAACAATTGCCGCCAGAGATGCAGGGCAAAGATATTCTAGAAAGCCCGCTGCCGTTCGTTTTCAATCTGAACGCGGCCCGCATCAAAGACCGTTATTGGATTCGTCGGGTCGAAGCACCAGCGGGCGTGTTTGTGATGGAGGCTCATCCGAAGCGACAATCCGATCGTGCTCAGTATCGGTTTGTTCGAATCGTCATTAACGACAAGACTTTCCTTCCGCAGGCACTGATCCTCTACGGCCCCAACTTCGATCCTACCACGGCGCCGGCTTATGATCATTATGAGTTTATCGACGTCAAGCATAACACGCTGCTTCAGAACATGGCGGCATGGGGCGCGGTTTTCATCAACGAACGACCACCAGCGAATTGGAAAGTGATTCGAGACACGTATCGCCCAGCCGGCCCACAGCAACCTCAAATGGCCCAGCCCGGTGCTGACAAGACACTGCGCTAAAGCAGCAGGCGTTCTTGGAGTGCCGTCAGCAGAAGCATTCGTCGTTTGTCACCGCACATGCAGTGTGCCTACTGCTTTGACACACTCTGGCGCACCCAGGCCGCTGCGCCTAACACACTCGCATCGTCGCCTAGCTTCGCTGCGACGACATCGAAACGATCTCGATAAGCTTGCATCACATGCTTTCGAGCTGTTTTTTTGACCGTGCCCACGATCAATTCTTCCATCGCTTCGA
>DNWZ01000116.1 GCA_003506095.1 Planctomycetaceae bacterium
AAACGCTCGTTAGGTCGGCAGCTCTCTAAGCTACGAGGTCGCATATTTAACGGCCGCAAGCTAACAGACGCCGGCATCAACTCCAATCGCCATGTTCGCTTGTGGAAGCTCGTTAATCCCAACGCGCCACCTACAACGCTCTTCGACATGGAGGGTGGCGATGAGTAACTCGACCATCATTTGCGAGGTTAGCGAGGTTACGTTTCAGGTCGCGTTGCGTACATCTTTGTACGCGATGATGTACATGCAAGGCCGTGTGCGCGCGATGTACATCGCCATGTACATGCTTAAAAACATTGGGTTTTCTGGCGCGCACATCATGTACATCACGACGTACATGGCTATGTACATGGGCTTGTACGTGACGTTGTACATGTACGCCAAAACCAGCCAATCACTGAGCCAATTTGGTCGTAAGTGTCCGCAAGCCAAGCATTTAGATGCGTTCGTGCTCGCGTTGCCCCTCAAAACTCGTAACCTCGCAATTGAAGTCGTAACCTCGCATTTTTGCGAGGTTACAAATCGGGTTTTTGGACGTAACCTCGCAACCGAAATGCGCAAACCCCAGGGAAAAACGCAATTTGCGAGGTTAGCGAGGTTACGTTTCACTATGCTCACATATAGCAAAATCAATGTACATGCCATGTACATGTACATTCTCCTATATGCGGGGGTTAAGAAAATAACCTCGCAAACCTCGCTAACCTCGCAATTCGTCAAAAACCCAATGTTTTTGACCTTCTTTTACGCACTCAAGTGCGAGGTTATCTCTCAAACGCCGTTTTCCGTAACCTCGCTAACCTCGCAATCAGTCACAGGAGGCTGAACCAGTATGCATGCTCACGAACGAACTCTACTTGCCCGTTTAGGCTTTGCTGATCCCGACCGACGTGACCCGATCCACGACATCGCTTGCCGCTACCTAGCGACGCCTGACGTCTCTATGCGAATTGCGAAACTTCTGAATCTTGAGTACTCCAACCGACCACAGTGCTTCAGAACAGAAGCTGGATATGAGATGAAATGCGAATCGCGTCGATTCGTAAAGGAGGTTCGAACAGCATGCGAATATGAGATCGACAAGGGCGTCGGACAATACCGCACCACGGTTGGCTTTGTTGACGTGTTCTTGCGAATTGAACTTGAAGAGCTCTTTACCAATATCCAAAAGCGTCGCCATTACTATCAATCACGACCCGCCGACACTGCATGGGAACCAAGTACGGACTTCGTAGAGCGGGATAGTGAGATCGCTGCCATCGAGGTCAAGTCGTCCGAAGTACCGGTCAGCGATGTGATTCGACAGATCAATCTCTATCGTTCGTATAGCAACATCAAACGTTGGATTCTCGCTACCACGTACCCACTGAATCAATCTCAATTCGACTGCCTAGCCAACGCGCGAATCCTGCACATTCATCTCGGCCAGCGTTTTCAAGACTTCGTCAAAGAGCAAGCCAACTCTCCGTGCTCGAACAGCGTGGAGGTATAGCGATGTTCGTGATCCAACAACGCGCACGTTGCCCCACGTCGCGACCGATGCACCGCATCCGCATGGAACGCCCAGCTCACCAGAGGTCGCGACAGTGGGCCAACGGTGGCCCCACGGCGCGTCTGCCAAAGTGGCACGCGACCGAAATGCGGAGCCCCCAGCGGATGGGTCCTCCCCCGAAATCTAGCCCAACAATGGGCTGCGGGAACAGCCGCGCTAGATAGCTCAGTTTGTTTTTGTCCGGATTTTATTTTGAAAGGAGTTTCGATGAATGAATTTAACAGCTCAATGGAAGCTTGCCCTGAGCGATGCTTTGGCGATTGCGAAAACGAAAGCCGCACAGTCTCGGAAAAGGAACGATCCCTGGAGGCAAACGCTTCTCTGTCTATGCACAGCGCAGCGAATACGTTCTCAGCGTCATTTGAAATGCAAGTGTTCGAGCAAGTCAAACAGCTCGAAATGTTTGACTTGGAAGGAAGCTCTGATCAAGGCGAGGGTAGACCAGCGAACGAGGGTTCTGAGTGCGCTCAACAGAGGGACCTGGGAATACGCGCTGAGCATCAGAGTGTCGGGGATTCGACTCAGGGACATTTAGATTGGGGCCGGATTGTACTTCGGCCATCACAGCTCAAGCGGCTGATCAACGATGCAGGCCTCGGCAATGTTCTTAACGAACGGCAGTTGCTTCGGTATCGCAAAGAAACGCCCCTGATCGAATCTGAAAATGGTGGAATCCATTTTATTCGCTTTGTTGCTGCGCTCTGTCGACGGCGAACCAAAGGGGCACTTGCATCACATCCGTCGAAGCTCTCGCTTCCCGACCTATATGCGCTCCTGGAGGAACAGAACTATCGCTGCGCATTAACGGGCGACGTGCTAAGTCCTGATGATGTTGCAATTGATCACATCGTCCCAATCTCGAGTGGTGGAGACTTTAGCATTGAAAACTCGCAATTAGTTTCAAAAGCAGCCAATCGAGCAAAACACACGTTGTCACAAGACGAATTCATTTTGCTCTGCAAGCAGGTTGCAGACAACCAACGAGCGACACCCGCGAACGAGCACTAGCCCGGTGCTTTTGCTAGCCAAGTTACCAAGTTCATCAATAAACCCCAAAGGATTGCATTATGACAACCACAGCTTTGCAGATTGAAATGTGGACGCTCGATCGAGTTCGTCCCTATGAGAACAACCCTCGCAACAACGACAAAGCCGTCGACGCGGTCGCAGCTTCGATCAAGGAATTTGGCTTCTCGCAGCCAATCGTTGTCGATAGCGACAGCGTCATCATCGTCGGCCATACGCGTTTGAAGGCCGCGCAGAAGCTTGGACTTGAACGCGTCCCCGTCGTGGTCGCTTCTCACCTGACACCTGAGCAAGTGCGTGCATATCGAATCGCTGACAACAAGACCGCTGAGATCGCGGAATGGAATTACGATCTGTTGCCGATCGAATTGTCGGCATTGCAGGAAGCGAACTACGACCTCGGGCTCCTGGGATTCAACGCTGAGGAGCTCGCGAAGCTGATGGATACCGGCGTCAATGAAGGCTTGACCGATCCGGACGAGATCCCCGAGCCGCCAGACGAGGCGGTTACTCAACCTGGCGATCTTTGGATCCTCGGTAACCATCGGTTGCTCTGTGGGGACTCTTCGTCGCCGGCGGACTTGGATCGACTCTTGGCCGGCGCTGCGATCCATTTGTGTAACACTGATCCGCCCTACAACGTCAAAGTGGAGCCTCGATCTAACAACGCGATCGCTGCGGGTTTGTCGTCATTCTCCAACGATGCGGCATCGGGCCGGCTGAAGCAAGGACAAGGCAACGCCGCTTCGTTTGGTGTCGATCATGAGACTGGCAAACCAAAACACGCAGCGACTCACAAGAAGCTTCGTCCAAAGGATCGGCCGCTTGCGAATGACTTCGTCAGCGACGAGGCGTTCGACAAACTGCTTGATGATTGGTTTGGAAACATTGCCCGAGTCTTATTGCCAGGTCGCTGCTTCTACATCTGGGGCGGCTATGCCAACTGCGGAAACTATCCACCAGTGCTGAAGAAACATGGGCTGTACTTCTCGCAGTCAATCATTTGGGATAAGCAGCATCCCGTTTTGACGCGCAAAGATTTCATGGGTGCGCATGAGTGGGCGTTCTATGGTTGGAAGGAAGGTGCCGGCCATAAGTTCTATGGACCGAAGAACATCACGGACCTTTGGCATGTGAAGAAGATCCCTCCGCAACAGCTTGAACATTTAACGGGCAAGCCTGCTGAACTCGCTGTCCGCGCGATGCAGTATTCGTCGGTGCAAGGCGAGAACGTCCTCGACCTGTTCGGTGGCAGTGGCTCAACGCTGATCGGCGCTGAGCAGTGCGGTCGCAACGCGTTCTTGATGGAACTCGACACGCTCTATTGCGATGTCATCGTTGATCGCTTCCAGCGTTTCACAGGTATCCCTGCCGTCTTGGAACGAACGGGCGAATCTCCGATCCCCATGAAGGCGCGAGAGGAGAACATGCGATGACGCAACGGGCACCAGCCAGAGGTTCAATCACGCCGTTCGGCTATCGACGAATCACATGCAAGGATCGCAAGCAGCGATTTGAGCATGTAATCGTTTGGGAGACGCACCATGGGCCTATCCCAGAAGGTATGGAGCTACACCATCGCAACGGTGACAAGCTCGATAACCGACTTGAGAACCTCATGCTGGTGACTCGCTTGGAGCACAAGCGGATTCACAGCGGTTGCATCCGAGTTGGCAGCCGCTGGTTGAAACGCTGTCGGCGCTGCCAATGGTATCGGCCCGTCGACACGGAGTTCTACGAATACAAGGGACGCAATGGCGTGATGGGGGCGTGCAGACGCTGTCTCTCGGACCTCGCCGTTATCGCGAAACGCAATCGGAAACTTCGTGCAAAACAAAACTCATCGAATTAGTAAAGCCCATCAAAGCCTATGACAATGCCAAGCGTCGTCCTCGAAAATGTAAACATACTCGGTGCCGCAGTTCCTAGCGAACTCGTGAAGAGCTGCACGCGTCGGCATGACAACGGTGCGGTTGCCGTCAGTGAATCGTTCGGGCGTTCCGTCGTTAGCGAGCGATCGAATATCGCCGCCTGCGACCAGCGTTCGTGCCGACTCGATCGATGTGTAATGTTCCTTGAGGACTCTGCCGGCGTGGTCTTGGTAGCCATCGAAGTGAAGGTAGATCGCTGCGTAGCGACCGTCTTCTTGCTTGCAGGCAATCGTTGCTCTTGTGGACATAGGTTGGCTTCCTTACTTCGATGGTTCGTGGTGGTTGGGTTCGACGATGGAGACACAATCGTCGGGCATCGTCAGCATGAGCGAGCGGCCGTTGTCCCAGTCGACATCGACCTGCGTCCAATCGTGATGCTCGTGAACATCAATGACGGTCCCGAGCGATCCAACGGGGATCGGGTCTGGATCTTGCGGCATCGACACCAAGCGGATGCGATCGCCTTTCTTCAGTCGTGTGTGCATGGTCATTGGTTCCTTGTTTCATTTGGTGGTTACGTTGAGTTTGTCGAGCAGTTCGCCGGCTTGAGCCAGGCGTGCGTTGACCTGTGCCATCGTGTGAACGTTCCGCCATCGCAGCATTGGGTCATCGGGTTGTTGCAAAGCATCGAGCGATTGACGCAGTCGATCGAGATAGTCGCGAGCAACGAGATGAAGGTTCTCGTAAGGAGCTGCCGGCTGAAGTGTTGGTTTGGCCATAGTTGGTTCCTGGTTGTTGAAGAAACGAAAGACGATCCTCAACAGTCAGCCAGCGAATCGCAAAAACATCAAGCCAACATGCGAGCATGTTTTGCGAAATTTCTGGAAACATGTGGCTGCGCCGGCGAACCGAGGTTTCCCGACGTGTCGCGTTGTGTTGCTGATTGGGCTTATGTTCGCATCAACGAGAAAACGCCCACACGGTGTAAACGTGGGGCGATTGGTGGGAAGCGTTCCGTGCTTCGGGCTTGTCTACAAGTCGTGCGGTACCAAGATGGCAGCGCCGTGGCCGGAGACTGCGATCGAATCTCCGCTAGTGGTTCGGGCGAACAGCGTAGGACCTTGGCGGATCACGTCCACCACGCTGCCGACGTCGAGCTTGCGATTGTTAATCGTTCGCAGGTCGTAGGTGATTCCTGGCTCTGGCGTTGCGATCTCGCCATCGGCCAGGTCATCCACCGTTCGCAAATCGTAAAAGTGTTTCACCGGCTGGGTCTCCTAGCCTCGAACGGTGAAGCGTCCGCGTTCGGTCTTCACGAACTTACTATCGTCGCCCTTGGCCAAGTCACGAAGGATCGCGCTGTACAAGGTCGCGTGGGGAGTCTTGCCACCGGGGCTGGTCCAATATCCTTTGGCTTCCATCGCGGTGATCAGCTCTTGGGCGTTCATCGGCTCGCTCGATTCGCTGAGAACCTTCAAGGCCGCAGCGACGCAGCTCAATCGCTTCTCGCCGGCGTCGGCGTCGGCGGTCTCGGTGGATGCCGCCTTTGCCTTGCGTGGCTTCTTGAGAACCGC
>DNWZ01000595.1 GCA_003506095.1 Planctomycetaceae bacterium
GTTTGGTGCCACCGATTCATGTGTTGTGGGGTGGCGGTATGGGTGACGCGCCGATCGACTTGTCGCTGCTAGGGATGATAGGCACGACGTTGGTGATTTCAGGAGCCTATTACCAGGCCTACTTGGTTCGGCAAAAGGGCTGGACGGAGCGTGAGTTGCAAAGCGGATTGGTAGACGCACGTGTCGGTGCCATCTTGATGATGCTGATCACTTTGATGTTGGTATCAACCGCCGCAGGCGCACTTCGGGGAGTGGAAATTAAGGAAACTCGCGATATCGCTGCAGGCTTAACGATTTTCGGCACGATGGGACGCATCGTCTTTAGCGTCGGGCTTTTTTCCGCCGCCTATTCTTCGTTTCTTGTCAACTCGATGGTCGGTGGATTCGTTTTGTCCGATGGCCTAGGATTGGGCAGTGACCCGCGTCAATTAGCTCCCAGGTTGGCAACCACCGCGGTCTTGCTGGTGGGCATGATCGTTGCTCTGATTACGATCAGTTCCGGAACCAAGCCGATGCCGGCAATTGTTTTTGGCCAGGCCGTCACAGTAATCGCGTCGCCTTTGGTTGCCGGTGTGTTGCTTTACCTGTGCAATCGCCGTCAGGTGATGGGCAACCATTGCAACGGATGGTTGTTAAACACGCTGGGAGCTGCCGGTTTTGTCACCCTGGTGGCGATGGCCACTTATACAGCGACAACAAAGGTATGGCCCGAATTGTCGGGTTGGTTGAACCGATAAATCAGGCATAACAGAAAAGGTAAACAGGAATTGGACAATTCACGGATTGCGGATGTCTTTGATGAACTCGCGGACTTGCTGGAGTTTCGTGGTGAGAATCCGTTTCGTATCCGTGCTTATCGCAACGGAGCACACGTGATTCGCGACCTCAGCGAGTCGGTTGCGACGATTCTTGCAGACCCTCAGCGGAAACTTGCGGACATTCCTGGCATCGGGGAAACGTTGGCCGAAAAGTCTGCGGTGCTGGTCGATACAGGAACTTTGCCACAGTTGGAAACGCTGCGTCAGGAGATTCCCGACAGCGTGATCGCGATGGTGCGGGTACCAGGACTGGGGGCAAAGAAGGCGTCGCGTTTGCACAGCGAACTTGGGATCGATTCTCTCAATGCGCTGCGTGCGGCGTGCGAAGCCGGTTCGGTCGCGAAGCTGAAAGGTTTTGGTGCGAAGACCCAACAGATGATTCTCGATGGGTTGCAGATCGCCCAAGCCGCTGGCGAACGTGTCTACTGGGCCGAAGCGGATGCGCTTGCGCAATCGATCCGCGATCACATGGCGACTTGCAAAGCGGTCAAGAAGCTAGAGCTCGCTGGCAGCTATCGTCGCGGACGCGAAACGGTTGGCGATCTTGATGTCTTGGTCGTCGCCACTGATCGCCAAGCCGCGATGGATCATTTTGAATCTTATCCCGATCGCTCGCAAACGATCGCCCGGGGTGAGGAGAAGAAGATTTCAATTCGCGTCGGCAAGGCGTTTCAAGTCGATATGCGATTGGTAGAAGACGATCAGTTCGGCGCGGCGTTGCAGTACTTTACCGGCAGTAAGGAGCACAATGTCCACTTGCGACGGATGGCCCAGGCCAAGGGGTTGAAGATCAACGAGTACGGCGTCTTTCGTGAATCGGATGACCAGAGAGTCGGTGGACAGTCCGAGGAAGAAGTCTATTCCGCAGTCGGGTTGCCGTTGATTCCGCCGGAGTTACGCGAAGATCGAAACGAGTTTGATTGGGCAGAAAAAAATTGTCTTCCCGATTTGATTACCGTTGCTGCGATGACCGGCGACTTGCACATGCATACCAGCGCCAGCGATGGCACGGCGACGATTCGCGAAATGGCCGATGCCGCGATCGAGCGTGGACTTCAGTACATCGCCATCACCGACCACAGCAAACGGGTCTCGATGGCTCACGGGTTGGATGCCGATCGATTGCTCGATCAATGGAGGATGATTGATGAGATCAACCGCGAGTACGAAGGCCGCTTGGTGATCTTGAAAGGAATCGAGTGCGATATCCTTGAGAAAGGTGGGATGGATTTACCGGATGATTGTTTGGCCCAGGCAGACTGGGTTTTGGCAAGCATTCATTATGGGCAACGCCAAGGTCGCCAACAGATTACCGATCGGATTCTCGGCGCGATCGAGAATCCGCATGTCGATTGCATCGCGCACCCGACGGGCCGATTGATCAATCGTCGCGAGCCTTACGAAGTCGACTTGGACGCCGTGATGCAGGCGGCGGTTAGGAGCGGCACACTCTTAGAATTAAACGCTAATCCAGCAAGGCTCGATTTGAATGATACCCATGCCTCTGCGGCAAAGCGTTTGAGAATTCCGATCGTGATCAACACCGATGCGCACAGCACCGACGGATTGGATGTCATGCGATACGGCATCAAGCAGGCTAGGCGTGCGGGCTTGACTGCCAATGATGTTTTAAACACGTTGCCGGTTGATCAATTTCTTGCACGACTGAGAAAGAGCTGAATTGGCCGACCTGTGATAGCAACGCAATCAATAGCAATCGCAACTAATACTCGATCGATTCGCCGCGTGATTGTGATCGGCGCGGGGCCCGCTGGTGCCGCCGCAGCGATGCGTTTGCACGATCAAGGACGAAGCGTTCTGTGGGTCGATCGGTCGGATTTCCCGA
>DNWZ01000286.1 GCA_003506095.1 Planctomycetaceae bacterium
AGGTAATCAAGGGTCTCATGGGCACGCGATTCGTAAAGGGGATTGAATTTGCTTGAGAGAGCGAAAGAACGCTACTTGCCTAACGTGAGCTGAGCTCCCGCGTGACAGGGCGGAGGCATTTTTAGCCGATCACGCCGGGAAGGAGGGCTTTGTCTAGCATCGCATCCATTTCGCCGACGATGGTCTGTCACGAAAATTCGCACGCCCCGTTTACTTGCTGTCAGGTCATCTCGAACTGGTGACGAAGTGAACCATTCTCCCACTCTGAAAGCGTGCTCTCTGCCATGAACCGAACCATCACCCTTGCCGCCGTTGGACTGTCCACCGCCTTGCTCTCGAGCTTTGGCCTAACGACGATCGCGAAGCTGGTGCAAGACCGATCCGCTAGCGAAGCCGAAGTCACGCGACTTTCCCAGCAGGTGCTATAGGGAAAGCACGCGCTGGAGCGCGGCGACTTGAAGCTGCAAGTCGCTCAAATGTTTCGCCGACTGGCGCGAACCGAACAGACGACCGCCAACTTGGACCGAACGATCGCCGCTCGTAAACAAGGATTGGTGGCGTTCCACGAGCGTTTGCATGACCAGTTGGAAGACCGTGGTCGCTTGGCAGCGGACCTTGGAAGGCTTCGAGCTGCGCCGGATTTTGATTCGCCCCAGCCGCATCGCCGCTGATCAACAACAGCTCACCTGGCAAAGCATCCATTAATGCAAACGCTCCACCGGAGTGACGATTGCCCATCCTCCCACCAGACTGCCTCGGATGTCTTGATAACCATCGGCCGCACTGGCAGCGCCGGTGACTACTTGCAGTCCCCGTTTGCCGTAGAATAGAGTAAGCGAACTGTCCTTTTCGACCAAGTTTAGGCTTGGCTTTTGGCACTTTGTGTCGGTATGGCTGTTATGATGTGTTCGAATTTAGGGTCAACACAGATCGTCCACTACGCCGAAGTTCAGCCAACATCTGTCCCGGACGGATCCATACAACTATCGATGATAGTCGTTACCCAAGAAGCGATCCGCAGCTGACTATTGAATCCTACCGAGTAATCTTCATGTCATCGGAAGAACCAGAATTATTAACGCTAGCTCAACACGCGTCGCGGCACCGGCGAGAAGCGCTGGAGGCATTGTATGTCGCGATTCAGAGCGACCGTCACAGCAACGTGGCGGAAAAGTTGGCTACCGAGTTTTCTGCAATCCAGGACTTCGCAATCTCGCTTCCGAAGGCCACGGTACAGCAACAGTGTGCAGAGATTGTGACAGCGGAACCCAATGACCAGCGGCGGTCAAGCGAATCACTGCAACGAACTTTTTGGCGGCGTCGCAAGCTTCTTCGATATGGCCTCGATGGCTTGGAACTGAACGATTGGCAAATTACCCGATTCAACAGGGAACTTTTGACGGATTTCAACCAGTGGCTCGTTCCGTATATCGCGCATATCCACCAACTGGAATATGAAGAACCCTGCTTGATTCCCGTTTTTGATGACACGGTCATGGCGAGTATCGATCGTGCATTATCTTGCCAGCGAGAATCACGACTGTGTATCAATCAAATCTTTTCTCATCTCGCTTGCTTGGCCAACGATCGACATTCGCTACTGGAACCCGAACGCCTAGGCGGATTGTATTTTCTTGTTAGTCGGCGAATCGATAGTTTTCCTGACACGCACACCAGTTTTCTGGCATGGCTAAAACGCGTCGCGATGAACCACGACACATCCGAGTATCGCGTGGTAAAAAACAATCCCTTCGGAATCGTATTAAGCCAACTTCAAAATGACGAGAAGAAACGGTTTGAACCGAATGAAAACCAGCTTCCCCATCGGCACGGCGGTCCTGATCGATTAGGCCCCGATGAACTCGCTGCTGAAAACGAGTTCCTCGCGGCACTAGGTGAGCCGTTTAGTGAGCCGGATTGGCAGCGCATCTGCCAGTGGGCACAGCAGGCAACGCTGGTCCCGGTGGTGATCCTGATTGGCACGGGTTGGTTTCAAAAAGTGGCGCCCGGTTCCGACTGCCAAGCGAAAGCGAGTCAACGTTCAGATTTTGAAAAATGGATGGTTGAACTTGGAGTCCAGCGAGAGGATTTAACTCAGTTTTGGAAGGAATTGTCGGACGCGAAAGACTTCGCCAATGTTCGACTGGAGGTCTTGAATAGCTACTCGCGGAGCCTACGTGGCAATCATGCCCAGCGAACGTACTTTCGAGCTTTTTCAGGAACATCGCAGATGGTGCGTCAAGCGTCGTTCGGAAAATTCCACTTGGTGGTGCATTTGGATTTCTATTGGAAGTTCTACTCGCCCCAGCTCCTGCCGAATGAATCGTGTGTGGTTAAGTCGATGCCGGTCGACCTAGATGCCTTGTGCCTGCAATGGACGCAGGTTAGTTGGAATTTGGCTGGTCGGGATCATTGGGAATCGCTGATTCGTGATCGCCGCCTATCAAGCTGTCCGCCATGGCTGGAGACGCTGCGAAATGATCGGTATTTAGAGGCGAAAGAGAACGATGTCGATGGCCAGCCGACGAACGCGGACAGGTTGGGGCTGAAGCATCCGAACTGGACTTCGGCTGCCCAGCGTGTGCGACTGGCTCTGCTGGCACACGGACGAACTGGAAATCTTGAAGCGGCACTGAGAGTTGCCGGAGCTTCCTGGGATGATACCTCCGCACAGGACTGGAAAGTTCAATTGAAGAAATTGGTTGAAGACATAGCCCAATGAATACGACAGAAAGAAATTCAATGACCCCGTACACGATTGCCGCGAACTATGGACGCGAGTTGCACGCGGATTCCGAACCTCCGACACCACCGGAACTAACATCGGCCGATACCGCTGCCGCTGTGGCAATCGAGTTGCTGGAGCGCCAAGCAACCGCAATGAGTGAAATTGAATCGTTTGAGTTGAACGTGAGCGAAAGTTCGTCAACGGACAATCTCGTATCGCTTGCTGAACACTTGATTCTCGAGAGAACGACCGCGTATTTCGTGCAACGCGCGTTATTAGAGTTGGGGGTCGATTGCCCGAGTGTCGCGGTTTGGGATGGAGAGCTACTGGCGCGGCGCGACTTGCTAGCCGATTTTGTTGCTGCCGATGAACTGGAGATCAATGATGACGATGCCACACCCTGGTTCTTGGATCCAGATTTCTGGCACGAAGTCAACGTGATCGAGCCCCCTGACTTAGCATCGCCCGCACGTTTTTGGGATTCGCTGGGCGTCAGTCGTTTTGCTGGCACGGTCTCGCTCAAAGAACCGCCACTCCCAGTCTTGCCCATCGACATTGTGTTCTACAGCATTGCTGCGGCTCCTCAAGTCGGCAATCCCGAACACCTACCGGTGGTCTTTCGACATCCGCTCAGTAAGGACGAAATTCGCGTCTACATTCCGCGTCGTGGCGATCCGGACGGAAAGGTTCTTGTGCGAGCGTGGTTCGTAGCGGCCCCGAAACGCAAAACCGATAGATTCGGAGCCGCTGCAAACGCGGGCGATCTTGTTTGGCTGGATGCTGGAATGGAAACAGCGGCGAGATCGCAGGCTACATTGGTTGAAACCCAAGTCGCCGATACCGTTCGGCTGGAAGCCATGCTGACCTGGCAACTCGATCCGTCGAGTAACGTTTCGATCCAACCGGAAGCATTCCGCCTTTTCATCAACGGACAACCGTGGTTGCCAGTGACGAGCGATGATATATGAGTGTGATTGCGTACGATCGCTTCTCGGGGGTTCGCCATGATGCTGTTCAGCGCGAATTGTTATTAGATGATCTGCAAGCTCTCGCTCCTTGGGTCATTCGCCCAGCGCTGCGCCAACTTGCCATTGCTGATGGCAAGGCTTGGCTAGAAGGGTATCTAGATTTAGATCAATCCGTTCCCGGCAGTTGCATTGTCCCGTCGGTTGCGTTTGCCGCTGCAGGATCAACTGCTGACAGTGACCTACGACCGGCTCATTTGCTGCCATTGCATTGGCAATTCAATGCCGTCGATGATCGAAGATTGCCACCAGGCTTGATTGCCCAGGCGGTTCGTGTTCGTGAGACGATGTCCGCGAAGCACCCTAGGTCGTCATCGTTCGGATTGCGGTGGATGCTGTCGACGGCACAACCGGCACCGATCGCTTGCGTTTTTCCTGAGGCGATTGACCGTGACGCGTGGAGTTCAGCATGGTTACCGCTGGCTGGCGGACTGGTCTCAGCGATCCAGGGGCGTCGTCCCGATCTAGGCGTCATCGCTTCGGGAGCCTGGAACTCCGCCCATGGAATTCATAGTGTCGGTTCGATTGACGAAAAAACCCGCGCGGTTGTTGGTTGCGGTTTTGATCGGACTGACGACGCACGTGATCCGGCTTGGCCGGTATTTCATACTTTTTGCGTCCCCGATGGCAGCAACAAGCGAGACGCGGAAAAGACGCGAGATCGCTTGGCGGGCTTGGCCGCAACATCGCTGCGGGTGGTGCCGATGCTGCAAAACCTGGCGGACCCAACGCAGTCGATCGGTCGGTTCGTCGCGGCCCAGGGTGGTGAGCCACCTGAGGATTGTCGTGACTTCGCTGAATTGACGGCCTTTTACCAGTGGCTTCGCGGCAATGATGTTGTCCGCGCCAACGGTTTTTACGAACACCGTTTGTATCCGGNNGTATCCACAAGTCGTTCGTGGTTGCATCGGCGGTAACGGTCGATCGGTTACGGCCAATAGCGGACTCGTGGTCGCGGTCAGCACGCCGGCACTGGTGGGAATCGCAGTCGAGTTGTTTCGTGTCAAACGGGTATTGATGTTCTATACCATTCCTGCTGACGATGTCGCTGATGAATTGCGTTCCGCCGTTGACTTTACCGAACGAATGCACGCGGCCAGCAGCCTAGCCGTGGCCGCCGGTTGTCCCGAAGAAGCGATTGTTTCCATACCCGTTGCGTTTGGTGGTGCAGAAAGTCGCGGTCAAGCCTGGAGCTATCTGGAAGGCAAGTTAGCGACGGCCATCAGCGATTTTCGGCGATCTTCTGAAAGTGGCAGCCTCTTATGGGAATGCACTTCGGGCCTGCGAGTTTTTCCTCACTTGTTTGAAAAGTGTTTTGCGCAGCGAGGTGATCAACTGATGGTGCTCAGCAGCCTGTGGCAAAGCCAGTCCGACCACCGCATCCCACTGACCGAGGAATTGATCCTTTGGACGCATCGGGGTTTTGCCGAGTAGACGGAAGTGGTCGATGCTCAACAAGACGTGGCTGCCGGTTGGTGGGTCTGCTGAGGACGGATCGAATGCAGGGAGTTCATCGCGCTCCGCCGTTGCATGGCTTCGTCGATCGCCGCAAAGTAAGTTAAAGGCCGGTGGTTTAGGTTTTGGTGGTCTCGCGTCAAGGTCGTCGCACGGACGAAGTACTGGCACCCCGACTCCGATTGCACAAGTTCCAACACACCGACGGATTGCAAACGCTCGGCCAGTCGAATGTGAAGGCGATTTTTTCCGCCGACGAGCTTCTCCGCCGAAAACGTCGAATCGAATAGCCGAAGCATCTGAAAGAGTCGCTCGAGCGGCACGTCCGACGAGGTCAAGGTATCCGACTGACTGCGGCTCTCGGCACCGGTCGCCAATGCCATGTCGACTTGCTGCACGGCGCGTATCGCCCAAGCCACCTGTGAGATAAACGACGTCGACAACTCGACGGGCTGTGTTTTCTCAACCGGCTGCGATTGTTTCGTCACGCTTTTCGGCTTCTTGCCAGTTTGCGTCTTTTTCCCGTTGTCGGTGCGGCACAAAGTCTCGAAGCGATTGCAGGCGTTCTTGAACCATTGGGCGGATCCTTCCGCAGTTCCAAAACCCCAAACCTGACACCCCCACTCGCGTAATTGCTGGGCCAAGGCAACGAAGTCCCGATCACCGGCGATGATCACAAACTTGCCAATCGCGGGCGCGACAGCGGCGAGCGCAATGGCGTCAACGGTCAACTGCATGTCCGCACCGTTCTTGCCGACCGAATTGGAAGGCAATTCCATCAGCTTTACGCCGTATTGGGCCAAACCATGCCTGGCATTCGGGAAACGCGACCAGTCACCATATCCACGTTGAACGGCGACGGTTTCGGATTTGGCGAGCGATTGCAAAACCTCCCCGATGGTCTCGTACCCGACGCTGCACACATTTTCAAAGTCAATCAATACCGCGACTTGGTTGCCACGAGCGGAGAACGGGGTGATCGTGCGTGCCGACAGGGGAAGAATCGAGTTCATACTGAGTCCGGAGAGGTTGCTGTGATAAGTGATTGGCCTCTGAGCACTTCGCCAGAGCGTCTGCCTGCTTAACTCAAAGCGCCGACCTTCGTGACATAGCAACCAATCGCCGACCAGTGCGTTTACCCGCGTGGCGACCGGGCCCTTGCGGTTTAACCAGGAGATGTCGACTCACTGCAACTGAAGCGATTGTTTTGTCTCTTTCATGGAATTGGAACAGAGTCTGTCATGAACCCGTTCTCGGTTCGTTTTGTCATCTGTTGAGCTGATTTCGATTCACTTTCGAACAGGATAGAACACCAATGGCCACGATCACGCAGACAAAATCGCTGGTCCAGTTGTGCCGGGCTGCTAATGTCTCCGCGTTTTTGTGGGGTGCGCACGGGCTGGGCAAGAGCACGCTGGTGCGAGAGTTGGCCGATTCGATGGGGATCGGCTTCGTCGACTTGCGGTGTGCTCAACTTGACAGCGTTGATCTCCGCGGCTTTCCCGACAAGGGAGCTGACGGACGCACCCACTTCCTACCTCCGGCTGACCTGCCTTCCTCGGGCGACGGGATCTTATTCCTCGATGAACTCAATCGCGCCGGCCGCGATGTGTTGGCGGCACTGTTCCAACTCGTCCTCGACCGGCGGATTGGAGAGTACGTTCTGCCAGCGGGTTGGAGCGTAGTCGCGGCAGGGAACTTTAATCGAGGCGGGTACTCGGTGACCACGCTTGACCCGGCTTTTATTGACCGCTTCTGTCACACGATCGTCTCCGGTGGACTTTCCACGACCGATGAGTGGTCTCGATGGATGATGGGGCGTCATGGTGACATCGCCTACAAAGCGGTCAATTTCTGCGTACTGAACGCGAAACATCTGGAGGTGGCAACGGACGACAAGCTCGATTTTGAAATCAAACCGTCACGACGATCGTGGGATGCGGTTGTTCGCGGCGTGGTCGCGGCGCAGCAGCACTGCTTTGATGAGCAGACACTCGAAGACTTCGTCGCGGGGCTGGTGGGCCGCGAGTTGGCGATCAGCTTTATGGCACATCAGCCCACATTTGGCCCAGGTGACCTTTACCGCGTCGGGATGAGGGCTTTGCGTCCGCAACTTCGCAAGGTCTCGCGTCAAAGTATTTCACTGTTCGTTTCCGGTGTGATCGCTTCGTTCGCTTCGTTACCGAAAGATCATACTCACCAAACGACCGTAGTTGATCTGATTGATTTCTTGTCGGTCGAACATCCTGACCTAGCCGTTGCCCTGACGACTGCGACTCTGGCTCACGACCCGAAGTTTCGCGAGCTGAAAAACCGCGCGGCTACTGGTCCATTGATGTCGACGATTAGCAATGAACGCTTGCTGAGGCGGATCCAAACCATGACCGATGACCTCGGTTTCTTAAGCGAGATTCTGAATCGCCCCCGGTTGCGGGAACGACTCGGCGAATTGATGGGGTTTGGGAGCTGAGCATGAAAGCGGAATCTCACCTTCTTAAAGCAAGATGTTTAATGTTGGCCCGAAAACCTTGGTACGGCCACGCGGCAGCTACGATCCAGTGGGATGCCGATGAAACTATTTATACCATGGCGGTTACGGTTCGAGCCGATGGGCAGGTAGTCTGCCTCTACGGACCAAAATTTGTACTCGAATGCACGGTCGGCGAGTTGGCAGCGGTGATCGAGCACGAGATCGAACATGTCTTGCGACAACATTGCGGGCGTGGACGCGGACTGGACCAAAACCTGTTCAATATCGCCTGCGACATGGTGGTCAATGGCCATCAACAATCACCGCGAATCGGCATCGTTCACCCCAAGACCGGCTACCCGGAGATCCGTGGTGCTGACCAAATTTGTTGGCTACCGCCGTCGTGGTGCGCCGATCTGACGGCGGAGCAGTGCTATGAAAAATTGGTGGCCAACGGCGTCCAGGCAAGACGGTTTGATAATCGAAGCTTGATCGGTCAGCACGATCTTTGGGAAACGGCGGATGCCGATGCAGTGTCTGCGGCTGTCAACCGTTTCTCGCTCGCTGCTGCGGCCTCCGGTGCCGTGGTTCCAGAAACGGTCAAGCCCTTCCTGGACGAGATCAAACCTCCTGAACTGCCGTGGGAAGAAGTGCTGGCGACGTTTATTCGAGGAACCTCAGACGCCAGAAAACGAACCGCCTACAGCAGGCGAAGCCGGCGAGTCGATTGTTTCGGTATGCCAGGTCGAAAATCCAATGAAGTTTGCCATCTAGCGGTCGTTGTGGATACCAGTACATCGGTAACCGATGCCGTGTTGTCAAAGTTCTTTGGTGAGCTCGAAGCCTTGTCATCACTGGCGACATTCGACGTGCTTACGTGGTCCGACTGTTTTGGGACATTCCTGTCGCCTTATGCTACTGGAGATTGGAAAACGTTCAAGCGAAATTACGGATACACGGACATGATCGCCCCGGTGCAGTGGCTCTGCGATCACCAGATGTTGGCAGATGGCTTACTGATGCTAACCGACGGTTATTGTCTCTGGCCCAAGCCACAAGGGGTACCGTTTCTGGTCGTTTGCTCTTCGCCGCGTGGAATGATCACCGAACCGGACTGGGGCAAAACCGTTTACCTTAACTTTAAGTAAATACGCATGCCGATTTCAGCCTCCGACTTGGAACGTGCCGTCATGCAAGAGTTGCGTGTGGACGTGACCTCCATGCTGGCCGACCGACCAAACTGGAAGCTGGATTGGCGTAGTGACGGACTTTGGCGTTTCGGCTTTAGCTCGACCAACTATACCAGGGTGAATATTGGTATTAGCTTAGCGGGTACCTTGGTAGGTCAATGGCGTGACTCACGATACAAAAATGAGCAGCATTTTTATCTTGGAAACCTAAGTTGCTCGGATGTCTTCGCCACCGCCTCCGTTCGGCTCCTCGAGCAGGTCTGGCGACATGCCTTGCCGTTCTTGGACCCATCTTTAGACGATTTTCGAGTTGCTCGATTGTTGCTATTCAAATCCATGATGCTCGTCGAACAATGGCGCCAGTTAGACACCGCCCAACTCGCCTGGCTTGAATCGATCGTCCAGTGTGCTCGCGAGCAATTGACTGCGAACCAGGATCTGCGAACCGACCGCTGGCTATCGTTACTGTCGACAGCGACCCATTTGTTCCATCATCGAAAATTGACGTGTTGGCCCGCGGAGGACCGCGAGCGATTGCAGTGCCTGTTCAAATCTATCCGATATCGAATGTGGTTCCGGAATCGGTTTGAGGAACTGGTGGACGGCACATGCGGTGAAGCGAAGGACAAGTGGCCATCTTCCATCGAGCTTCAACAGGTTGACTGGTTCCTTAAACAGGCAGACCTACAGACGTTGCTGCTGGCCGGCCACCTGTTGTAGCTCCTGTCACCAACCTCCAGGCCACGCGTTGCATGGGCATCAGCAGGATTTTTCTGGAGATCAAAATGACATTCGCGAACCACTCAGCCAATACGATGCCTCTTTTAGATGAGCGAGATCAAACATCTGCGAACAACTTGAATCCTTCAAACTTGTCGCGCTGGCCAAGCGGCCAGGGTACGCGCGCATGTTCCGTCGATTCTGTGTTGGGAAATCAGTCAATGTTACCAGTCTCGTCTCAAAAATCTGTGGCTAGTTTTCGTGTCATGTGCCGCCGCGTCGATGGCACGGTATCGTTGGTATGTGTTCAGCCACACCTCGCCGATGCTGTCGCCGTGGCCAAGGCAAACGCTCGCAGGCACGTCGGTCGCCTACGCGCCGCTCGTCAGCAAATGGTAAGCGATCCGCAACGTCCGCGAGAGCTGTTTGTTCAGCGATGGAATGGTACCGCCACCGCTGGCGACTGGGAAACCGTCGCGCCGAAAGCGGGTGGATTCCTTTTCGAGTTCCTCGACCGCGCCCCGCGGATCAATCGCGGGCTGCNNATCATCGTCGTCGCACTTGCGAGCCGCTGACCAACCAATCGGGCCGCGTTCGGGAGAGATCGTCGATTGCGTGCTACTGGAACGTCGCACGAAAAAAGGCGGCTGGATTGCGTCACTCGTTGGCTCAGCCATCAGCGGTCCGGTTACCAATTCTTACGAAATGCCATCGGATCTTGTCGCCGGAGACCGCGTCCGCCTGAAACTCTGTGGCATCCGTCCAAACACCGTTTTCGCCCAATTCGCCTGGACTGGGGCGTAAGCAACCATGCACCAGTGATTTGAAGAGTCCCCGTTCAATTGCCTGGGCATCGTCCAGCGTCTTCCCGAGGAACGCTGCCCGCCGGGCACGCGGTGAAACGAAACAACTTAGGAGCGGGGGCTCAATCGGCGGTACCTTTCGCGAGTGAAGCGTCATAGCCGGGACGCCGCGATCTGTCGAAATTTAGCATAAGTCTGTCACCACGCTTGATCGCCCCATGTTCATAGGGGTGATGTTCATGACTTCGAAATACCATTGCACCTTTCCCGACTTTGCCGGAGCACCAGCCACCATGTTCACACCGAATCAATCAGCAGTAAAGGCGTTGATCCTCGCCGCGACCTTCACTGGTCCAGCCTTCGCCCAGGATGAAAGCGTCAGCACGCGGTCCGGCGGCAATGTCGCCCGTTCCACGATTGTCGACCTGAAACAGTCGCAGGAGAACCTGACCCAGTTGACACGTGACCTGCACACCGAACCGGTCGAGGCGATCAAGCGTGCTTTGACGTCAGACCTGCAAGCGACGGTCGAACTGCGGAGGCGAATCGATCGCGACCCCAGCAACCGAATGTTGTTGGCTCAGTTTGATAATTCCCTCTCCAAAATCCTGGCGAATGTTGACCAGGGGCTGGAGCGATTTATCGATGGCGAGTCACAAGTGATGCAGGCGATTGATCAGAATATCTCCGTTGCCAAACGTTCGCATGCACGCGCTGCCGCCGAACTGCAAGAGTTGCAAACAAGGCGGGCACAAATCGGCCCCGAAAGGGAGAAGCGACAAATCCATCTGCGCAAAATGCTTGATATCTACGGTAGCGAAGCCGAACTGCCCGAGGAGCTCGTGGCCCAAGCCGAAAAAATGCGAGCAGACATCCGCACCCTCGACCGGCTCGAGCGCACCCTGAATGCAACCGCCGGCCAGCGGCAACAACTGATCGATAGCCTGTCGCGTTTTGCCAGCAATCTGCAATCACGCAAGTACCAGGTCGGCGTCACCTATCACGCGGCCGTCGGACATCGCAATATTGTCTTGCATCTCGTGGAATACCGCAGCGCCCGTGCAGACCGGGTTCAGACCGAAGCAGAGATTGCCAAGTTCAACCAACAACTGTCGGAATTACTGCAGTCGATTGGAGACGTCAACTTTGGCGAACTGGTTGATGTCGGATTGGACCGTTGATCCGCGCGACCACCAACTCGGCTCCGCTACGGTTTAGCCGCAAGGCGTTCCTTGCACCGAGCGATTGAAATGAAAAGTCGTTCCCATACCCAGCAAACAAATCGTTCCGTTTCCCTAGTATCTGAGGTTCCCACAACCACCATGGCTCGCTTTTTCTCCGGCATACGTGTTAATCCAGCGTCCCTATGCATTGTCGTTCTCTGTGCGCTCGCACCCGACAGCATTTGGGCGCAGCCGCTTGCTCCCGATCCAGTATCTCCGTCGGATCATTTGCCGCCGGTTCCGGCTTGGAGTGAAGATTTCGGTCCATTTGACCGCCTGCTGGATGGTCTTGACTTAGACGAAGGCGCGCTGTCTGAGCCAGCCATCGAACCCGCTGCATCGCAAACGCTCGACAAAGCCAGTCGCCTCCCTCAGGAATCGACGGAAATGGACTGGGAGTTCATCGAGAGCTTGGAAATGGAAACGAGGCTACGCAATGAAAGCTTGTTAAAGAAACGACCGGCCGCGATGCAACAATGGTTACAGCGTTCTCGTGCTTTATTGCCCACGCCCTTGGACCAACGGCCTGCCCAGCCACAGGACGAACCGGCTCCACTCACAGCACCGCTCACGAACCCGGAGCCCCCACCGGCACGGGTCTCTGAGTTCGCGTTAGAAAGCGATTTTACGTCCGCACCGCAGCCCGCTACAGAATCGCAGCGAGAACCCCAGCGAGAGCCGCGACCCGCCCCGCAGCCTGTCCCTGCCATGGATCCGCCAATCGAACAACCTGCACCGAGTCGCATCAGCGACCAGCCGAACCAGCTTCACTCGGTCAGCAAGCCGGGTCCGCACAGCCCGTCCGCCACGCGCGTCAGCGTCGACCTCATAAAGCGGGTTTGTCCGCGTTGCGGCAGAGTTCGCTGGGTGCGTGCCGATGGCCAATAACACTGTTTTGCCGATTGCTGGCGTTGTGTGCCAATCGCGCTGCGTCCACCATCGGGCCAGTCGCGGCGGACCGCACGCTTGGTGGTTCCGCCACCAATGCACCCACAGTGCGAGCGGAACACCCCCCCCTAGGGGTAGCTGATATCACCTGTTGCCGGGTGGTTCAAAAACGACGAAAAACGCGGTTTCCTCTGCAAAACCGCAAGTCGTTTCCAGCAAACAGGTTGCGTCTCCATGCTCGAAGAAAATGAAGAACAAGCGTGTCATCATGATTGACATTTTCGCTCAGGTCTGCAAAAGTCCTCAAATATGCAATAAAACGCCGGACGAAACGAACCGGCTGTCGCATCGCTCCCGGCCGTTAACAGGCCATTGAAACGATCAGCACATTCTTCCTCTCCTGATCCATAAGCCTGTCGCATCGCTCCCGGCCGTTAACAGGCCATTGAAACAATGTCTAGTGCCCGAATGGGCGGTGCTGCGAAACGTCGCATCGCTCCCGGCCGTTAACAGGCCATTGAAACTCGACCTCGCATACGGTCTCCACCGTCGAATCTAGTTGTCGCATCGCTCCCGGCCGTTAA
>DNWZ01000613.1 GCA_003506095.1 Planctomycetaceae bacterium
TTGCCGGGCGTCGCCCAGCGGATCGAGGATATCAAACCGGTGCCCGATTTTGCTTGGGTTGATCCGTTTCAAGATTCGGAGGCAACGGCCTTTCAAAACATCCGTGTGCATCGTGTTGAACCGCAGACGACAGTTGCCGTGCCAGGTCAAACGGTGCCATGGTTTGTCGAAGCGAGGATCGATGCGATGGATTTGCGAAACGTTGATTTGACGGTTCGCGTCAACGGTGTTGTCAATCAACAGAAAGTCGTTCCGGTCTCGGGCAACTCCGCGACGACGGTGGTGCCGTTGCGGATTGACGAGACCGGCCGGCACGTTGTGGAAATTGCGTTCGCAGCCAATCAAGACAATACGACCGCAGCTGCAGAGGATCATTTTTCGCCAGACGATCGCGTATGGCGAGATTATGCGGTGATTGATCCGGTTTCGGTCTGGTTAATCGATGGCCAACCGTCGGATAAACCGTTGGCCAGCGATACGGATTTCTTAGCGGTTGCACTGAGCCCTTTTTCGCTTAGCGGTCAAGCGTCCGATACGGCTCGGCCTGTTGACCTATTTCGCACCCGAAAGATTCGCGCTGGTCGTTTAAAGAGTGACGCCACCGGGCAAGCCGAACCGTCGGTTATCGTGATGGCCAATGTGGCCAAACCGGCCCCCGAGGACAGCACTTGGTTAATCGACTTTGTTCAGCGCGGTGGCACGTTGGTTATTTTTGGTGGGCCGTCGATCGACGCGACTTGGTATGACCAGCATTTGACCAGCGCGGAGTATGGACCGCTGATGCTGATGTCGTTTGGTGAAGTGCGACAGGCAACGCCGGGCGTGCCGATCGATGATTCCAAACTTGTCTACCCGCCGCTGGTGGCCTTTTCACAGCAGGAGAAAGGGACGCTGGGCAGCGCCAGCGTTACCGGTTGGCGCGAACTGGTCAAACGCGAAGGGGCGAAGGCGGAACCGCAAGTTTTGATCCGTTTGGAAAATGGCGATCCGCTGTTTGTTCTTGGCGATTTCGGTAAAGGTCATGTCATTCAAGTCGCTACGACCAGCAACGAAACTTGGACAACATTGCCGCTGCGGCCGGTGTTCTTGCCGTTGATGCAACGTTTGCTTTCTCATTTAGCGGTCGGCCGTGGTGCGATCGACGCTCCGGTCGCTGGTCAACCGCTGGTCGTCGATGGCGTGGCAGAGGCCAGCAAATGGACGTTGACAACTCCTGATGCTCAAACCCATGGAATCGTCGGCGTTCAAGAAGACCATGCCGCTTCATCGGACAATCAAGCCGCAGAGGTCGATGCGAAGCTGATTTGGCCAGTTGCGCGGCTTGCTGGTGGATATCGATTCGAATCTGAAGATGGCAAAATCGTTTGGTCAGCCGTGAATGTGCCAGCGGCAGATTTGAAGGTGGCGATGGTTGACCCGACAATGATCGCTCAAGCGGCGGAACGATTGGGCGTGAAGTATTACGCATCGACGAGCGATTTCTTAGTAGACGATGGCAACCGGCGATTCGGCAAATCGGTGTGGCATTATGTTTTAATCGCGTTGATTGCGGCAATGATCCTTGAGCCCGTTGTCCAACAGCGACGCGGCAAGCTAGCGACGGTCTGAGCGGAATCTTATTAGAAGGTGGCTTACAAAGAAAAACGGAGCAGTGGTGAATCTTCCAGCGGTAACAATGGCTTCAGCAAAACCTTTGTATTACGAAGCGATGCGGGCGACGTTGGTCGGTTTGTGCGTGAACCTGGTCCTTGGGGTTGTCAAACTGGTTGCTGGGCTGATCGGCGGTTCTTTCGCGCTGATTTCAGACGCTGTCAATTCATTGGGCGATACGTTGTCGTCGATCGTGACGCTGGCCGCTTTGTGGTACGCACAACTGCCAGCCGACGAGGAGCATCCTTACGGTCACACGCGGGTCGAAGCGGTGGCTGGGGCGTATGTCGCGGTGCTGATTGTCATCACAGGGATTTATGTCGGTGGCGAAGCGATTGTGAGATTCGGAAGTGAGATCCTGGTTCCGCCCACGTGGACCCTGTGGATCGCTGGCGCAAACGTTTTGATCAAAGAGACGCTTTATTGGTACAACCGTGCGATCGGGCTTCGCACCGGTTCGATCGCGATCGCCGCCAGCGCTTGGGACCATCGCAGTGATGCACTCTGTTCGTTGGCGGTGCTGGTCGGATTATCGCTTGTGCGTTGGGCAGGGCCTTCGTTTGCTTGGGCCGATTCCGCAGCGGCACTCCTCGTGGTGATTGCAATCCTTTGGTCCGGCGGTCGATTGCTGGTGCAATCGACGGGCGAGCTGCTTGATCCGCAAGCCGATGCGACGTTCGTCGAACAGATTCGCAGCATCGCTGAATCGGTTGCCGGTGTTCGAGCCGTCGAAACGTTATGGGTGCGAAAGACGGGGATTGAGTATTTCGTCGATATTCACATTCAAGTCGATGCCCAGATGTCGGTCGAAGCCGGCCATCGCATCGGGCATCAGGTGAAGCACGAATTGGTAAGTACGTTTGATCGGGTGAAGGATGTTCTTGTGCATCTTGAGCCGTATTATCCCGACGTTCCTGTGACGGTGGATTGAAGTAAGATTCGACCGCAGTTTGAGTGGATGGCAAACGAAAAACGCCGCCGCGAGTGAGTCCTCGCGGCGGCGTCGTTTTGATCACACGGCTATGCAAAACGCTTATGCGGTCTTGCTGGTCGGCATTGGGAACAGTTTTCGTTTCCCTGCGACGACGGTTTCATCAATCGTGAACTGGCTGCCTTCGGGCTGCTCGGGCAGATCGTACATGATGTCCAGCATGACTTCTTCGAGGATACCGCGAAGTCCACGTGCACCGACGCCTTTCTCAAGTGCTTGCTGTGCAATCATCTTGAGGGCTTCTTCGGTGAAGTTGAGTTCGCAATTTTCCATTCGGAACAATTCTTGGTACTGCCGAATTAGCGCGTTCTTGGGTTCGGTCAAAACTTGGATCAACCCAGGTACATCCAACGGTTGCAAGTAACTGATCACGGGCAAACGGCCGACCAGCTCAGGGATCAAACCGAATTGCAAAATGTCTTCGGTTTGGACCTGTGCCAACAATTCCGATTCGGACTGCTCATTCCGATGGCCCGCTTCACTACCAAATCCGAGCATTCGCCGACCGAGTCGTTTTCGAATGATGTCCTCGATGCCGACGAACGTTCCGCCACAGATGAACAGAATGTTGCTGGTATCGATCTGAATGTACTGCTGCTCGGGATGCTTGCGTCCACCTTGCGGAGGAACGTTGGCGATCGTACCTTCGAGCATCTTCAGCAAACTTTGCTGGACGCCTTCGCCGGACACGTCGCGAGTGATCGAGACGTTACCGCTGGAGCGACCGATCTTGTCGACTTCGTCGATGTAGAGAATTCCTCGCTGAGCTGCTTCGACGTCAAAGTCAGCAGCGTGCAATAACTTAAGCAACAAGTTTTCAACATCTTCGCCGACGTAACCTGCCTCGGTCAGCGTTGTGGCATCACCGATCGCAAACGGCACGTTCAACATACGAGCAAGTGACCGAGCAAGCAGTGTCTTGCCACTACCGGTGGGGCCCGCTAGCAGAATATTGCTCTTTTCGATTTCAACGTCGCTGCCGCCTTGAAACTCGTTCGTCAATCGCTTGTAGTGATTATGAACCGCAACGGCAAGAATCTTCTTCGCCGAAGTCTGGCCGATCACATACTGATCAAGATGTTCGACGATTTTCCGGGGAGCAGGAATATCAGTGAACAAAGACTTTGAGGGACCACGACGCTTCTGCTCTTGGTCCAAAATCGACTGGCATAGTTCGATACATTCGCCACAGATATAAACGTCGCCTGGTCCCTCGACCAACGGACCGACGTCTCGATAGCTTTTTCGACAAAATGAACAAAAGGCGTTCTTTTTTGCCATGCTGCTCCCACGACGGGAACTGCTGCTGGGATTTTCCTTCGAAGGCATTCACGGCTCCTTGCTGCTTATTCGCCACTGAGTCGATTGTCGAACGATCGCACCCACCCTGAGCCGCTGCTCTGGTGTTCGATCATTTGACTTAAAACTCGCATGGCAACGGACTGGGGTGTCCACAACTCGATAACTTCCCAGATAAATCCAGGTGGGGCTTCCGTGTCCTCGAAGCTCGAGCTAATCGTGGTGTTTAGGGTAACGATCAAATTCGCTGATTCTATCCCAATAGCTAAGCAGGTCGCATCGGATATCGATTCCGACAATCACCGCTTCGCGACCCTTCATCCTAATCCGCAAGGATTTTGAATGCAGGGAGGAGGAGGACAAAATCAACAGTTCAAACGATCAAGCCGACTTGCATCATCCTGCACCCTCGGGTTCGTCAGTTTGAAAAACTGACCTCTGAGTTTGCTCAACAACGCTAACGCCGTCCGACCTCGTTTGTATCTTTCGGTATTCCGCCGCGGTTATCTCACCCCGACGAAGCATTTCTTGAAAGTTTGGAAGCACCGATTCTTGGTCGCGCCCATCCTCGGCGGCGTAGTCGCGAAACCTTGACACGAGATTAAAGGCGACTGCAATCAGGATGCATAAAACCAGCAATCCAGCCACAGCCTGCACTGTCGGTGCGGTCCAAAGATCCGTCCAGGTCGACGCCATCAGACCACCGCATATGCTTCACAAGTGGAGTAAAACCGTCGCGAACGAAACATCGCTGCGACATCAAAAAACAACCGAAAGTCAACTGCAGGTCGTTTCGGGCGACGTCGGAATGATACGCGTACCGAACGGATGGTCCAGCAAAAAAAAAGATTTTTGCCGATTTTTTGTTGCCAATGAAGTTTTTCACCGCATCGGATTGACGCTAAATCCGCGTTTCAGCCTGTTCGGTTGGTTCGGACCACCCGCACGGAGGCGATCGGCGGTTTCTCGAAGCAAAGATTTCGTCACTTGCCACCGGTCAAAACCACAATCTGCTTGGCATACTTCTCCCCACTAGTAACAATGAAGGTCTCTACCGCTCGATCGAAATTGTTTCCTCGAAGTAAACACCGTCGGATTTCTTCGCCGGTTGTTCCAATGGCTGTTCAAGTAAGTTGACAAAGCCCTCGGCAGTATTTCGAGACAAATCCCACCTCCAGCTTGCGATTCGTTGCCCCCAAGTTTGTATCGCCTTTTCGCTTTTCAGCATGTGTTTGGATATTCGATGACCTACAAAATCATGTCTCACCGGCTTCGGCCTTCCAGGTTCGCTTGCGTGATGGCCGCAGGCTTGGTGTTCTTGTTCCTGTCTTACTCCGGCTCACACCGGCTTTCGACCGCGCAAGAGACGCCCGCAAAGACGGTGGAGTCGACGGCGTCAGAAACGACGGCCAAACCGATCGACTTTGCGAGACAGGTACAACCGATCCTCGCCCGCCGTTGCTTTGCGTGTCACGGCCCCGATCATGTTGAAGGCGGCCTGCTGCTGACCAGTCGCGAAACAGCACTGGCGGAAACCGATTCGGGCGATTTTGCGATTGTTCCAGGCGATGTCCAAGCCAGTGTCCTCATCGCTCGCATCACCAGCGAAGACGAAAGCGATCGAATGCCACCCGAGGGTGATCGGGTGACACCGGCGGAGGTCGAGATCCTGAAACAGTGGATCGCTCAAGATGTGCCCTGGTCCAATCATTGGGCCTTTGAACCGATGCAAACCGTTTCGCCACCCACGGTCGCCGATCCGGCTTGGAATCACAATCCGATCGACTCGTTTATCTATGAAGGTCTAGCTGATGCGAATCTGTTGCCCAACCCACGTGCCGATCGTCGTACGTTAATCCGTCGTGCTTATTACGACCTGACCGGCCTGCCACCATCGCCCGAAGAAGTCGAGCGGTTTGTCGCCGATGAAGATCCGACGGCGTTCGAAAAGTTAGTCGACCGATTGCTCGATTCACCTCACTACGGCGAAAAATGGGGTCGCCATTGGTTGGACTTGGTCCGGTATGCCGAAACCAACTCTTTCGAACGGGATGGAGCAAAACCGAACGCTTGGAAGTATCGCGATTATGTGATTCGATCATTCAATGACGACAAGCCCTATCCGCAGTTTGTTCGTGAACAAATCGCTGGTGACGAACTTGATAATGTTTCGATCGATTCGTTGACCGCAACAGGATATTATCGACTCGGCATTTGGGATGATGAACCGGCCGATCCGCTGCAAGCACGTTATGACGAATTGGATGACATTGTCAGCACCACGGGCCAGGTATTTCTCGGGCTGACAATCGATTGTGCTCGGTGCCACGATCATAAGATCGATCCGATCCCGCAAGCCGATTATTACAGCATGTTGGCCTTTCTTGCCGACGTGACGCCTTATGGTCACCGCGGCGATCAACGCAAGAACAATCAACTGGACGTATCGTCAGATGAACTGAAACAACGATACACCGACCTGGATAATCGACGCCGTGAACTTGAGTCCAAAATGACTGAGATCGAACAGTCGGGGATCGTCAAAATGTCGGCACCGGATCAACGAGCAACTGAAGGGAACAAACGCGAACGCGATAAGGTTCTCGATGCAAAATTGCGAGATCACCTCGACGTTGCGGTCTGGCAGCAGTACGTCGAACTGAAGGCTCAGGCCAAACAGGTCACCGACGAATTCAATGCGCTGCCGCCACGAGACCAGATCCTTGCCTTGGCGTCATGCAATGCAAACCCTCCAGCGACATTCATTATGTTTCGCGGAAACCCGCATTCGCCGACTGATGAAGTGGGGTTAGCGTTTCCGGCGTTGTTCAATGTTCCGCCACCTGCCGTTCCTACTCCGAAACCAGACGCCCGCTCCGCAGGTCGTCGTCGCATCTTGGCCGATTGGATGGTCGAGCCGAATAATAAATTGTCGTGGCGAGTGATCGCGAACCGCATCTGGCAATATCACTTCGGTCGCGGAATTGTCGAAAGCAGCAATAACTTTGGCCAGCTCGGCACCCCGCCGACTCACCCCGAGTTGCTCGATTACCTCGCCACACGTTTTGCCGCCGAAGGTGGCAAAATGAAAGCGATGCATCGTTTGATGATGACCAGCAACACGTATCAGATGTCGTCTCAGTCTAGCGAAGACGCTGTGGCCGTTGATCCGGCAAACCAACTGATGTGGCGATTCAACCAACGTCGCCTCAGTGCTGAGGAAGTTCGCGATTCGATCCTCGCAGTCAACGGTTCTTTGAACCCAAAGACCTACGGACCGAGCGTTTAT
>DNWZ01000603.1 GCA_003506095.1 Planctomycetaceae bacterium
CGATTAATCGCCTACTTGAGACTGCAGGTTAAGGTGTGTTCGCATCCAAATGTATGGGAATTGAGGCTGGTAAAAACTGGTCGTTTCTGATTAGCAAGGGAGAAGCAATTGTCTAAGCTTAGCATCGCGATCGATGCCCAAATTGAAGAGCTGCGTAAATGCGGCCTGGTCCTTCCCAAAGCAGCGACCGGAAAGAACTTGCTTAAGATTTATGGCGACGACGAATTCCTTGACCATGAGAGCGGAGAGATTGCCCACGACCTAACTCAATCGATCCTCTATTTTCTAGCCAGCGAGAGCGTCTTCCGGGACAAGGACTTACCCGTTGGTTCGCGTGGGGACAACTTCGATTTTGAGTGTATCTATGGAGACGGGGAATACGAAGACTTGGTTAAAAGATTCGCCTTCCTGTCCGGGCATGAGAGCAGTATTTCCGATCTGCGAGATTGGGTTGATGTCCCAAGAGACGATGTGCGGCTCAGATTTAGTTTCAGGGGAAAGGGGCAGTATTTCAGACCAAAGGTCAATCGAGATTGGGCCGACGAAGAGGTAGTAGAGGCGGTCGTTCGTCTCTTTACAAAAAATGGGTATCAGTATTATCTCATCCCGCTGGGTCAGCCCGGATCCATCTACTTCCTGAAGAACACGACCGCCAGACGCATCTGCAAAATCGGCTCTGGCGTCGATCTTGTGCCGATCCAGATTTGAAAATGAATAAAGTCGACCACCACGTTCGGTTCAGCAATACGCTAAGGCTACTGGAAATGCAAAATAAGGATGATGCTAGTCCTCAATCAACTATGGTTCTGACCCGCGAAATTGCGGAGACGCTTATTTGTGACAACGAGTCGATTCACGCGAACGAGTACACAAGTATTAACGAGGATGCGGCGGTCCTGATCGGCGCCTCCGGAAAGCTCTTATTTCTCGATGGCTTGAAAACGCTACCCGCTGACTTGGCTACCGTTCTGTCAACCAAATCTACCATCATTTCGCTCAATGGCTTGCTCACGCTCGATGACGAGACGGCGAAGGTTCTTGGAAAGTCGAATGACAGCCTCTACCTATGCGGGCTTACATCCCTTTCAGTTGTTGCAGCAAGCGAGATTGCCAAGGTTACCGGTAGCGAACTTTTCCTCGATGGACTACCCACGATTTCTGAAGACGTCGCTACCAGTCTTGCCCGCTTCCAAGGTGAACGGGAATCGACATTGAGCCTCGACGGCTTAACCAAGATATCCGCAGTCGTCGCGGCCGAACTCAAGAATCATCGTGGATGGTTGTCTCTCCAAGGACTTACCGATATTTCTGACGACGCCGCATTGCAGTTGGGCAAACATGATGGTGAAAATCTTTATCTATCCAGCGTCGATAACTTGTCAGACGCTGCGATCCAGAGCCTAGCTCACCATTCACATTCTGTTTGGTTTGGTAATCTTCCAGAGGACCAAAAAAACCGATTCGAAGAAATGGTTGAGCTAAAGAAATTTATGGAATTCGCATGGTACGCGAGATATGTGTTTCAAATTGTGCCATCTCTGAATGGCTTGCCTCAGTGCGCGACTAACATGGACGAGCTTGTTGAAGAATTGCAGTCCGGTTTGGATTGCGACGACGTCGTTTATCGCACCCGGCAGCTTAGGGATTTACTGAATAGACTCGACTTGACCCTTCCGGCCAAATCGATATTTATTGAAACCTGGAAGATTAGGTGACGTTTGCATTTAATATTTTCCAGTCATTAAATGGTTCGTCTTAAAAGCGACCAACTCCACTAATTTTTGAAGGGATATGGGATCGTAGTATATGAACATGTGTAAGAGCAAACTCACACGGTACGAATTCCTATGCCTGCGTTGCACGTGAGCAGTCGCTGGCCAGAAACGCTGACCGAGGATGTTACACTTCAAGGTCAGAAAAAATTCAAATGAAGCGTGTCTTTATGCCGCCACGCGGTAGGATTTTAAGTGCCCCCCAAGTTCTTCAACGCACATCAATTTGTTCTGGCTTAAATCGACCACCGATGGATCGTCGCTGTCTCGTACGGGCGGCAGATTGTCCCGACCAGAATGTCCCCGCCGCTTGTTATACCAGTCGGCCCCAATTTTCAGGATGTAATCCAAGTGCTGCTCGCTGACGACACAGAACCCGTTTAAGACCTCGTGTTTGAGCGTCTGAATCACGCGCTCGACGAACGCCTGCAAGTTCGGTGACCGTGGTGTGGTCTTCTTGATGGTGCGGCCCTCGCCTGTGAATACGTCGTCGAACGCTTGGACGTATTTCGTGTCCTGGTCACGTTGCAGGATCGTGCACGGCAGGTTCTCGTCCTGCAGGAACATGTCGAAGTTGCGGGCCTGCTGAGTCGTCCAGTCGCCCGTCGGATTGGCCGTGCAGGGCGAGACCCAAATCCGCCGCGTACCGATGTGGATGAAAACCATGAAGTACAGGTCGACCATGCCTTTGACGGTCCACTTTCGCTTGCAGGCGAAGTCGCATTGCCACATGGTGTCGGCGTGCCGTTTGAGGAACTCTGACCACGTATCAGGGTGGTCATGCGGCTCAGGGCCGAGACCAGCAGCGACCAGCACATTCTTCACGGTCTGGCGGGAAATACTGTGCCCCAGCCTGCGCATCGCCTGAACAATTTTGGTGTATCCCCAGCCGGTCTCCTTTCGAATGCGGATGATCGCTTCGCTGATGCTCTCCTCGACGCGTGGTCGGCCGGGCTTGGCGTCCTTCGCCTTTGGCCGCTTATCCGGCGCGTCCTCGACGCTCCGCACCCACTTGCAGAACGTCGAATAGCTGACGATCGAGATCAAGTCCTTGATCCGCGCTCCAAGGCTCTTGCCGTGCTTTACGAGCCGGCGACGCTCCTGATTGCTTAGCTCAATCCGTTTGGGTAACTTACTCCTAAGGATTTGATTCTCCGCTTTGAGGTAGGTGACTTGGCGGGCTAGCTCTTGACGAGTGAGCGACGCGAGCAGTGTCAAAAGCGGGTGAATGATGGCTGCCATCGGAGCTGCGAAATCCTTGCAAGACTCGGGAAAATCGAAGTGGCGAGGTTTTTGTACCGCGCTCAGCCGACGAGCCTAAACGAAGCTTTGAATCGGGCGATCCCAAATTGGGTTTGCCGTCTGCCATTCGTCGATCGAGTCGAAAAACAACCGAAGCAACCGGCAAAGTCACAGCCCGCATTCACGGTGTCTCTAGCTGTTAACCCAAAGCGTCGATCGCTTTTCGAAGCGAAGAAAAACCGCCAGCCAGCATTCTTCTGTTAACCGACGCCCAGGCATTTCATGATCATCCAGTTGGCTAAGTCGCCCCACCGAAGCAAACACGAAACACGGAAACCATTGCCTAAAAGGCATTTTTTGAAAAAACGCTCAGAGACTCTTTGCAGAGAGGGTTCTGTACGGGGAGG
>DNWZ01000060.1 GCA_003506095.1 Planctomycetaceae bacterium
ATTGGCCGCTCATCAATGCCGCTCGTGTTGGCGCACAATTTTGGCATTGGTGAAAGTTCAGAAACTTTGTGCCCTGCGCAGCGAGCCTGTCAATATTTGGGGTTTCGTAATATTGACTTCCGAAACAGCCGAGGTCGGTGTATCCCAAGTCGTCCGCCATGATGAAGATGATGTTGGGATGAGAGGCCTTTTCCTGCGCCTTCAGGTCCATTTGTCCCATGGAGAACATCGCAAAGAATACAACCGACACGGTAACGGCTTGGGCCAGAAAGCGACTTCGATGAACGAGACATTTTGATGCAGTGGAAAGAACCATTATGATTTCCGATTAGGCGATGAGTCGGTTTGCGAGAAGGACGGCCCCGCGTTTACTTTGGTTCCATTATCATACACGCGACTGTTCCGACGGGCGCAGGGCACGTTCGCCAGAGGCACTCGAGACGCGATGGCAACTAAAATGAAATGGATCGTCAGCTTTTTTCCGAAACTTTTCACTGCGGCGGTAACGCGTGCCGTTGATGATCTGGCTGTTCTTGCCCCCGATACCAATCCTGCCGAGGCGTTTGAGAATTAACTCTTGCGTGGGTTCAGCATGCTCTGCGATCAACGCAGTGAGTTGAAGACGCCTTTCAGCTGCTGGGGGTGCTGTTTGTACCTGCTGTGCCCGATGGAAAAGCGATCCTCTATTTGCACGGCACCAGTATGCTGGCTGATGACGACATTGTCCAATCGCTGGTCAGCGAAGGGAACTTGGTGTTGATGGCGGAACTGCGGGGCATCGGCGAAATAGAAACAGGCGTTCGACTTTAGTCGTTTGGGGCGGGCCTATATGGTCGCGATAATCTAGAGATTTTTTCCATTTATAAGATTCGACTTCAACGGAAGAACAGCAACTTGTCCCGGGTTTAGGTTGTCGAACAACCAAGGTATTGGCAAAGTCTGCAAAAACCCGGCAAGGCGATTCTCACTCCGCGCATGTTGTGGTGTTGATGTGGCGATACGCCTCCGCGTCCAGCAGTTGCTGGTCATGTAGGGCCGAAGTTCGCGCGCCTCGCATGACACTAGCCTAAGGCGCTTCGATATAGTTTCCCGGACCGTTCATGCTTGCTAGGTCGCGTAGGACGGATACGGTTGACTGGATGCCGACACAGTTGATCTGGATCCGTTTTGCCGATGCGCGGTTGAGCGACGTGACTCGCTGGACAATCGATCGATCAAACTCGCCGTCAGAAAATACAACCATCGTTTCGGGTTTCATTTGCAGCGCGATCAGCAATGCATCCGTGGGATCGGTTCCGCCCACCGGCAGGACTTGTGAAAGCTGGGTCGCCAAGATTTGGCGATTGGCGTCGGTTGCCGGGATCAAGCCGCCACCATCGATCTGCATCGCGACGGTATTGAACAATAGCACTGCGAACTGTTGCTGGTCGGTCATTTGTGAAACCGCATCGATCACACCGCGAGCGACCCTGTTGAAACGGTCTCCCGACATGCTGCTCGAACAATCGATGACGTAGACAACCGATGCGACGTCGCGTGGAACGAGCAACGGATTGTTCGGCCCGGTCACCAATTCACTGCGCACGATTCCCGCATCGAGCTGAAAGGCCTTGCGTCCGCCTCCTCTGATTTCTGTTGCGCCTTCATCCATGCTGATTGCTGGCAGATTCGCTGGGTCACCAACTCCCGCAGGCTTGACGATATTCCAGCGAAGCCCAGGACCAACGGCAGCTCCCGCCTGCACGCTGTTGAATAAATCAGCCAAGTTGCCCAGAGGCGATGCAGATGGGTTGCCCATGTTTCCGCCCGCTTGTGCCGCAGCCAGATTCGCGGCGGCTCGGGCTGCGATCGCCTGAGCATTGGCCAGCGGGTCGTTTCCACCCGAAGGCATCGGTGGCAACGGCGGCATTGATCCGCCATTTTTTCCGCCCGCAGCACTGTTAGCACTGTTAGCACTGTTGGGCTGCTGGCCGTTTGGTGTCGTGGCTTTGCCGCTGGGCGACCCACTGCTGTTCGGTGCATTCGCGCTGTTCGGTGCACTGCCTTTACCGTTGCCAGATCCCGGTGCTTGGCATGGCATTCCCGGTTTCCCGCCCGTGCAGACTCCAGCAATCATCATTGAGCCGCAGTGATCGCAAACACCGCTCTGTCCAGGCATGCCTGTTCCGGCGGAAGATGGGCGCAACGGCATCGCAGCCGGGCTGGGCAAACCGGGCATACCCGGCAAGCCGGTTGCCGGGTTCGCCGGAGTACCCGCATTTTGCGTTGAAGTCGGAGTCTGGTTTGTGTTCGTGTTATTTGGCGGTGTTTGCGGCGCGGCAGACGGCGACTGCGGCGCGGCAGGCGGTGTNNGGCGGTGTTTGCGCCGCGGCAGGCGTCTTCGTTTGCAAACCTGCGTCGGTGGAGTCGCGTTTCGTAATCGACAACGATTTCAGCAAGCCTTTGAACAAGGCAGATTCGGTCGTTGTCCCCTTACTTTGGCCATCGGCAACCGGCGCCTGTGCCAGCGAACGAGACGCCGTGGCACCAACAACGGACAAGCCGATTGCAAGCGAAAGGACCAGGACAAAGACTGGTTTCGTTTTCATATTTTTCTCCAGCACTGATTGTAACCGCGGTTTGTGCTTGGCGAAAATCGGAATACTTGCAGCGACGGATTGCGGCTATGCGATCGCGGCGCGGGCGGCTTTTTCCACCGCGTCGGCTGTGATCCCAAACTTCACGTAAACCTGCTCCGACGGGCCGCTGACACCAAAACTGCCCATGCCGACAAATCGTCCCGACAGTCCTAAGTACCGATCCCAGCTCATGCGAATCCCAGCTTCACAAGCGACTCGGGCCGCAACCGTCGGTGGCAACACTTCGTCTTGATACGACTTCGGTTGGGCGTTGAACAGCTCCATGCACGGCATGCTGACAACCCGCGCCTTGACACCGGAGGCCACTAGTTTTTCGTAAGCTTCGACGCACAGCGACAGTTCACTGCCACTGCCCATCAGGATTACATCTGGCTTGGCGGTTCCACCGGCCAAAATGTAACCTCCCAACGCACACCCGCTTGCCGACGCATATTTTTCGCGACACATCGTCGGCATGTTTTGGCGTGACAGCACAAACGCGGCCGGATGATCGCTGATTTTCATTGCCGTGCGATAACACTCGGCGACTTCGTTCGCGTCGCCGGGGCGATAAACATACAACCCAGGAATCGCTCGGCACGCCGTCAAATGCTCGATCGGTTGGTGCGTCGGGCCGTCTTCGCCGACACCGATGCTGTCGTGCGTCAATACATAAATCACCGGTTGGTGCATGATCGAACTCAATCGCATCGCACCGCGCATGTAATCGGTAAAGACAAAGAATGTCGCGCCATAAGCACGTAAACCGCTCAGCGACAACCCGTTGCAAATCGCTGCCATGGCGTGTTCACGGATACCGAAGTGCAAATTGCGACCGCCGGGATTGCCCGGCAACAGGCTGCCAGCACCTTCGAAGTCGAGGTTTGTTTTGGTGCTGGGGGCCAAGTCGGCCGAGCCGCCAATCATATAAGGAATATTCTTAGCGATCGCGTTGAGAACTTTGCCGCCGCTGTTTCGAGTCGCATCGCCCTTTTCGCTAGCCGGGAAGACCGGAATGTCTTTGTCCCAGCCTTCTGGCAACTTGCCGGTGAACATCAATTGCAATTCGGCGGCTTTGTCGGCATACGCGACCTTATAAGATTCAAACGTTTTCAGCCATTGATCATAAGCCGCTGCGCCGCGTGCGCCGACGTTTTCGGCGAAGTGTTGGCGAACTCCATCAGGCACATAAAACTTCTGGTCCGCGGGTAAACCATAGTACTCTTTCGCCAGCGCGATTTCGTCCCAACCGAGCGGTGCGCCGTGTGCGTTGTGAGTGTTCTGTTTGTTCGGTGCACCATAGCCGATGATGCTCTTGACGATGATCAAGGTCGGCTTGTCGGCACAGGCCTTGAATCCGTCGATTGCAACGGCCAGTGCGCCTGTGTCGTTGGCATCATCAACCTTCAAAACATTCCAACCAAGTCCTTTGAACTTCGTTGCCATGTCTTCGCTGAATGCGAGATGGGTTTCGCCTTCGATCGTGATGTTGTTGTCGTCATACAACCAACAAAGATTCGATAGACCGAGGTGGCCAGCGACCGAAGCGGCTTCGGTTGCGATCCCTTCCATCAAGTCGCCGTCGCTGCACAACGCATAAACGTCATAATCAAACAGCTTGTGCTTGGTTGTGTTGTAACGGGCCGCCAACCATCGCTGGGCCATCGCCATGCCGACCGAGTTAGCGACACCTTGGCCCAGCGGACCGGTCGTCGTTTCGATTCCCGCAGCTTCTTTGAACTCGGGGTGTCCCATGCAGACGCTGCCGATTTGGCGAAACTTCTTGATGTCGTCCAGCGTCACGGAAAGTTTGTCGATCGGGTTGCCCAGCGAATCGACTGCCTTGACGCCAACCAGATGCAGCGTGCTGTACAGCAACATCGATGCGTGACCACAGGACAGCACGAAGCGGTCGCGACCGGGCCAATGCGGCTGGGCCGGATCGTATTTCATCGCGTGGTTAAACAATTGATACGCCACGGGGGCCAAGGCCATCGGGGTGCCGGGGTGGCCGCTGTTTGCAGTTTGAACCGCGTCCATGCTGAGGCAGCGGATCGTATCAATGGCTAACGTTTGCATGTCCGTGGTCGCGACGCTCATCGTTCAAATTACCTTGAAAAAAACATTTCGGTTCGCGGCACCCTCGCTGTCCGCTGTACGGGCAAAGCGTAATGTTACCCTCTTTCAGCGGAAAGGGCACTCTGCGGCCAAAAGCGTCATTTGGCACGGCAATTCGCCCGGCGATCGTCGCCTGTTTCACCGTCATCGCTCGCCGCTGGCCCCCTTGTCGTTCCGGTGTCCAAAGTGACACTTTACCGAACCAGCCGGATTGGCTTGGTTTCCACATCGAATCTTCTTCAAATCGGATTGCGTCGCGATGCCCGCTGCGAGTTTACGCTTGGTCGTTCATGGAGCCGCCGGTCGAATGGGACGGCGAGTTGTAGCGCTCGCTTGCGAGGATGCGTCGATCGAAATGGTCGCGGGCGTCGAATATGAAGGCAATTCATTGATCGGCACCGACGTCGCGGCGCTCGCTGGGCTGGCCCCGCGCGGGATTGCCCTGCAATCGCAATGGCCTCAGTGGGTTGCAGACGGTGGCCCCGGCCGTGCGGTGATCGATTTTTCGCTCCCCACGGCTGTCGATGGCTGCGTCGAACATTGCGTAAAGGCCGCTGTGCCGTTGGTGGTCGCGACGACGGGCTTGGAACCGGAACAGCACGAAACGCTGCGCACAGCCAGTCGGTCAATCCCGATCTGTTGGGCGCCGAGCATGTCGCTGACGGTCAACTTGACAATGCGGCTGGCTCAACAAGTGACCGCAGCGTTGAAGGACATTCCCGG
>DNWZ01000729.1:0-24197 GCA_003506095.1 Planctomycetaceae bacterium
CGATCAATGCCCCACGATTGCTGACCACACGTCTATTCTTAGCGCGATAAATCTCTTGTTCCAAAGAATCTCATGCATTCAAAATACGTTCATAGAAGATAGCTATCGTCTCTGGATTTCCCGGCTCACCGAAGCAAGATCGCTTCCGGCGGACAACGGGAGCGGCGAGCGTCACGTCTGACGCTCCGATGCGATTGCGCGCATTTGCACGAATCGATAATCACCAGAGCGATGTAGCATCGGAATTACGTGTCGCCCGCGAACATTATGCTCGCGAAATTGAAGCAGCGCATGGCAATGCGCACAGTCTAGCGCAGCGATTGGAGATTACAACTTAAAACTCGGGTGTAGGTATCTGGGAGTACGACGCGACGACCGGGCGTCTGTTTTGGGACGAAACAATGTGCGAACTTTACGGCGTGCCGATCGACTCGAAAATCGTATTCCAATCTTGGGTAAATCGTTTGCATCCGGATGATCGTGAACGAGCCCTTTCTGAGATTAACGAAGCTTTTACAAGTGGCAGGAGGTTCGACACAACGTTTCGCATCGTAACCCGAGCAGGCAAACTGCGACACTTGAGAGCTACAGCAGGTCTTTACAGAGACAATAACCTCCATGCATGGATGCGGTCGCGTTGGATTTCAACTTGAGAGCTACAGCAGGTCTTTACAGAGACAATAACGGAGCACCCTTGGATGGTATTCGCGTGCTGCTGGCGGAGGATGGCCCCGACAATCAGCGACTGATTAATTTCCACCTGAAGAAGGCCGGAGCAGAGGTGTGGTTGGTGGAGAACCGGGTGGTGGCGATTGATATCATGGAGGCTGCGGTAGATGCTGGCACAGCCTTGCCTAACATCATCTTGATGGACATGCAAATGGCCGATTTGCACGGATATTCCGCGAGGGTTCGACTTCGTGAACTCGGCTTTACGCTGCCGATCATGGCGCCGACCGCACATGCAATGGACGGCGATCGCCAGAAATACTTAGAGGCCGGCTGTGACCACTATTTAACCAAGCCGATCGATAAGCAATTGCTTATCACGCTCTGTCAATCCATCACTCTTGGAAACTCCGTCGCTTCTGCTGCTCGCAGTTCGATTCTGAAGGTTGCTAATACTGCGCTAGCATCGCGAAAGCCTTATAATTCCATCGGCGGGCGATTGATTACCGAGCATCACTATGCGATTTGCGAAACAGCATCCAGAACAGGTCATCGCCGGGGTAACGCAGTGCAAGATTCTTCGGAATCATCTTCAGCATCATTTTCGTCACCGACGACAACGGCATTTGCGACAGCTTGTATTCCAATAAGCTGCGGGCATGGGCACCGCCGATCCGTTTTGCCGGCTTGCCACTGCCGGCAACTTCTAACCCGTGACGCTTCATCAGCGAAATGAGTGAAGTTTTTGAAAACCATTGCAACACGGTTGGTGGCGAGTATTCGTGCCAGTATCGACCAAAACACGTTGCCACCCGACTGCGATAATCCCATGTTTCGACCAGCAAATATCCGCCTGGGCGAACGAGACCTGCTAATTGTTGGGCCGCAACTTGTGGATCGGTAAAGTGGGCCAGCACTTGGATGGCCATTACGACATCATAAGTTTGCGTGACATGAACCGATTCGAGCGTTCCGGTTTGAATGTCGATTCCGATTCGTTCGCGCGCGTGCCGTGCCATCGTGTCGTTAGGCTCAACTCCTGAAACCGACCATCCCGCGTTGCGAAACTCGTCGATGTCAAACCCGGCCGCAGCGCCGATTGCGAATAGGGATTTTTGTGGTTGTCCGATCGCCCGCTGCTGCAGCAACCGGGCATACCATTTCCCTTGGCGACGCAGCAGATCTTCGCTCGCCAAGTAGTCGCTGTAACCGGCTTTCCCGGCGAAGAAATAATCGTCGTTGTAGTGGACGCGAACATGATCGGCTTGCGGCACGATTCCGGCATATCGATGCTTGCACTGCATGCATTCCAGAACGGGTATGCCGTCGATTTGAAACATCGGATCGCCGTCACAGCCGCATAGCGGGCACGCGGTGGCATCACTTGACAACGCCGTCATCTAACGAGTGCTCGGCGTTAGATTGCCAAGGGGAATTTCGTTTTCTAACAATCGCCAACGTTTGACATAAGCGACTAAGTCACGCATCGCCGGCGGATCGAGCTGATTCTCAAAACCTTCTGGCATCATCGAAACGCCCGTGGCTCGCAATTGCTCGACTTCATCTCGCGGGATGGTCCTCCGCATCCCCTCTTGCAACTTCAACGTGACCGACGTTTCGTTGCTGTCTTCCAATAACCCTTCAATCAATTGTCCGTCGGTTGTTAGAACGGCGTATCGATAATAGTTTGCATCGATCGCGGCGCTTGGGTCGAGAATCGATAATAAGATTTGCTCGGGCGTTTGAGTCCTCATATCCGAAATGTCGGGACCGACGGCAACGCCTTGATTATCAATCTTATGACACGCCGCACAGTGGCGAACGAAGTGGGCTTTGCCAGCGGCAACGTCAGCCGATTGGCCGAGCGTTTCGCTGTAGCGAGCAACGAGCGATTGCTTCCCTTCGGGACGCATTTCGGACCTCAGTGTCTGAACACGATCGGCGATCGATTTGTCGCTGTGACGTTCCAGTCGGCCCAGCGATGTCGGATCGATCAGCCCCCACGGGATCGACTTCGATTGCAACGCATCAATCAGCGCCGGAGTCCACTTCGCGTTGCCGACCATTGCGGCGACCGTCGCTGTGGCGGCTTTGGGCGGCAATTCGACAATTCGCGATACCAGTCGCGTGGCGGTATCTTCTGCGCCGAAATGACGCAGCAATCCGACCGCTTCGACATACAATTCCCCACCATCGGAATCGACGATCGATTGACAAACGGCCAAAGTGTCCGGCGAGCGATCGAGTCCGACGCGGCGCAGCGATGCGACTCGCAACGCGATCGGCTGCTTCGCGTCGCCGACAATTTCGCGGTCCCTTGCCAGTCGATCGTTCAACCGTTGGACGATTTCGGGCGACAATTCGGCGGTCAACTTTGACCAAGGCGTGCCACGCGTCGCTAAGCCCGAAGCGAACTCTTCGAACAACGAAGCGTCAGCGGACTCGGATTGATTCTCCAGCAAAACCGCCAGCGCCTGGGCAGAACCCGACCATCCGAGTCGCTTGACCAACGGCATTAGCGTCAGACGATTTCGCTCGGGATTGCCCGACTTAGTCGCAAGCAACCCGGCTACCAATGGTGGCGCTATCGCGTCCTGAACCAACGACACCGCGCGGCTGATCCAATCGCGATCGACTGACGAATCTGCGTTGCCAACCGTCGCAGCGACGATGATCGATTCGGTTAGCGACTCATCAGCGGTCGGTGCGATTTCCAACAACCATTGGTAACGCCCGATCGGGCTGGGGTCGGCCGCTAATTTGCCGAGCCACTCTGCCGTTGCTGGCCAAGGCGTTGTCGCTGATGTTTGCGAAGTTTGTCGATTATCAGCGATCAGTCGAACGGCTTGCGTTCGAACGGCTGGGTCAGCATGAGTGACGGCAACCGCCAAGTTTTCCGCTTTCAATTCGCCGATCGATCGCAGCAACCACAATGCCCGCGATACCGCACGGCCTGGTGTTTCGTTTGTCACCAGATCATGCAATTTGGCGATAATCCGTACAAAATCATTTCTCTTTTCTCCGCCAGCGGCTATCTCATTCGTCATCGGGACGAGAGTTTCGGACAACTTCCTTGACGCAGTCACACGTGCCCAACGATTACCGCTGGACAAAGCCGATACCCAGTCGATCGGCTCGGTCGTGACGAAATCGAATGCCTTCTTATGGTTGTTGGCTTCGCTGGTCGGATCCGCTGGCACAACCCGATAGATCCGCCCGGCAGCTTCGCCCCAACGTTGGTCTTCGCGGTTTTGCAATTCCTTTGGCATCCAGGCCGGATGCTCGATCACCGCTCGATGCATATCGACGACGTACATCGATCCGTCCGGGCCGTCCAACAGATCGACCGGGCGAAACCACGGATCGGTCGAGGCGAGAAACTCAACGCCCGGGCGTCCCCGCTCGGCCACCGGCACAATCGCATCAGCCGCAGATGAACCGTCCGCCAAGCGATACCGCTGGACCAACGACCCGGTCGGCTCGCAGGCGAAAAAGTCATTCGCCAACCACGGCGCCAGCCGATCGCTTTGGTAACGAAACGTTCCACACGCGGCGGTAAACTGGCCGGCGTGCAGGTTGCTGGTCGTCCAAGCTTGGACCAACGGAAAAACCTGGCTCGCTTCAGCCGCTGGCATCACATCGGCTCGCCACTGCGTCAGCGGCAACAGCGGATTGTTGGCCACTTGGTCAGCTTCGCCCAACAAAACTTGACTCGGGTTGCGATTGCTGCAAACGAAACTGCGTCCCGAGTCGTCCTGATAGAAACCGAACTGCGAATTGCCGGCGACACTGCGATAATCACCGCCGAAAGGCGAGAATCGGAAGTCGCGAGTCGATAACGACAATGGTTTTTCGGCTTCGGGCCACAGCGCGTTGGCCGAACGGACTTCGCCGCCGCGCAATCCGCTGGCCACATGCACTTCATTTTCCAACGTCCACGCCGGATGGTTCGCACGCAGCTGTTCGTTATCTTCGCTGAACCCTGTGAACCAAACTTCGCGATGATCGCAAACGCCATCGTTATCCGTATCGGCAAAATAGGTGACTTGGCCAGCGAGCGTCGCGATCACTCCGTCGCGAAACGGCATCAAACCGGTCGGAAAAACCAGCTGATCGGCGAACACGACCGCAGTCTCGAAGTAGCCGTCACCGTCTTCGTCTGTCAACCGTTTGATCTTGCCAGACGGTTTTCCGCCATCGACGGGCCCGGTCGGATAATCTCGCATTTCGACAACCCACATCCGGCCAAGATGGTCGAAGGCAGCGGAAACGGGATCGATCACTTGCGGTTCGGCTGCGGCGAGCTGGACCTTCAACCCCGGCAGCAACTCGATCGTGCCGATCGCTTGGTCAGGCGGCAACGGCGTGTTGCGGAGCGATTGAGCGAACAGATTGCTGCCCAGCGGAATACAAACGAAGAGGCAGACGACAACCTGGGTTGGCCAAGTGGGCATGTGATCTCGGTGGGTCAGGGTGGTGGGAACGACGATTTTCAGTTCGTCGATCTCCCCATCCTAACCGATCAGAAAGCGGCCGCGTAAACATTCGCGGTGCGTCTTTGCCAATTCCGCTCGTGCCGTTTGGCCCGCTCGCGCCGCAGTGTCCGCCAGTTCGCCCAACAGCATGCCATAACGCGAAATGGAATCGCATCCGACATCCCAGCCAGCTCGATAAATTAGTTCGTAACGTCGCGCAGCCGAATCGACGTCGATTCCGCCAGCGATCAAATCGGCTTGGTCGATCCAATATTGGCAGACGCGATCGCGCCAACCGGTCATATCGATATCCGCAGGCGAAGTCGCCACCAACAAACGCGACACGTAATCCGGATCGAGCCGATCGGCGGCATCGAGATCGATCAGCCGAGCGACCGAAAACTTACAGACGCGATCATTATCAAAGTGTGTACGAAAACGCACCGATTGGTCGGTAAATAACGATGCCATCGCGCCGCGACCGTAATAGCCGATCGCTCCGTGAATGTCGCCTTTTCGCTGGGCCGACCACCCCAGCACATCATGAACCCACGCCAAATCGTGCCTTCGCGCTGCGATGCGGCGACAATGCTCGGAAGCCAAATCCCAATCCTGGTTCTTCCACTTTTCCAGCGGCAAGTTCCACTGCTTGGCCAGCGTCCGCAGGCTTGAATCGGGCATATGACTCGGGTCAAACATCCACTGCACAACGTCTTGATCCCAGCGCGCGTCCAACATTGCGGCTAGTTGTGGCGTCATTCGTCGGCGGACTTCGTTGTCCAGCGCGGCCAGCGACAGATCGCAACGCACGGCGACTTCGGCGATTCCATGATCGAGCAAACGATCGCCAGTCGCTTCGACCGGAAAATCTTCGTCAAAAACGTCAGCAATCGGAGCGGGAAGGTGGCGCAGCGCCCATCGAATCGAGGCTGAAAGCGCAATTTCGTGAGCTTGGTTGATTGTTGGCGATTCGGCCGGAATGGCTAGTCTGCGTTCGCGACCAGGAAAACGTCCTGCCAACGCGTCGTAGACAATCGCTTCGGCCATCGTGTCGCCGCAGGGCAAACAATCGCCGCCCCCGTGATACCAATGCACAACTTCGGTGATCGTGTTGTCGGGCCCGACGCGACCGCACAGCCAATCGCCCATCGTGTTGCCCAGCAGCGGCAGGAAATCGGGCGGCATCAGCCCCGGCCAAATGACTTCGGGCATTTCGTCGAGCAAAATCTCGGGATGCACCGGTTCGCAAAACTCGCCTTCGCAAACCGCTTGGCTCGAAAAATCATCAAACCACTCGCACCACTGATGCGACAAATCCAAACCGTAACGGTCTGCGATCGCCGACGACCAGCGTGGCGAATTGAAACCGGAGCGGGAGACGGGGGAGTCCAAGGTTTGTGTCAATTGCGAGTCAGTATTCAAAGCAAGTTTTTCCGGCGGGCGGCTCAATCATTGTCGAGATCGGGTGGACAATGGTTGGGTTCGTGACAGTTTACGCCAAAACGACGTCAAACGGTGGGTGGGATTCAAATTGCGGGCACCAGCGTCCAAAAATTGCGGACGGGATGACGATTGGGAAAACTTAGCATTCAAAACGGTGCATTAGGTCGGGACTGCACAAAAACTTTGAAAGTCAAAATCTTCTTTCGTCTTGACGTTGCTTTTTAATCCGCGCCGGTTGTCGGTCGCCCAAGGCATGTTCCTGCATCACAAGCATTCGCCACCATCCATCCCCAACGGACAGCAATTTCTGTGCCGAACGACTTTTAACGATCTGCGAAAGCCCCTTGGTCACCTGCCAATCACTCTAGCGAGCATCTCTTTTGCCGCTCGCGCTACGCTTTCACCCGCACCGGCTGTCGGAACCAGGATTCCGATCCCCCGCGTGTTCCTGACACCGGCACTACTGCCAGCAGGAATCGGCACAAAATCCAGTTTCTGCGTTTTGGCCAAACGTATCGCACGAGGTAAGTGAAACGCGCTGGTGATCAGTCCGATCGGTCGTGGATCAGCCGAATTGGCGGTTAACGACGGCAGGTAAGCCGCCAAGTTCTGCATTTCCGAGATCGTGTTCTGCCCTCCGCAGCGAAAAATCCGGTCGCCAGGAACGCCCAACGACATCAAGATCTCGCGTCCCAATTCCGCCGGGTCGTCAGCGGTGAAATCGGACGATCGCCCCGAACCGTCGCCGCGATCGAAAATCGGCTGTGAGCGAGGTTTCTCGGTCCCTGTGCAAATGATCCGTTCGGTTTTTTGTGCGTGCCATAATTTTGCCGCCATCGCGATTCGCTCGCCAGCGCCGCCCAGTTCCGGGTGTCCGGCATGATTTCGTCCAGCCGCACCGCCCAGCAAGATCACCAATTGAAACTCGGGGGCATCGTCAGCAATCGGCGAAATCGACGTCAGCGGATATTCGACTGCACCGATCAACGAGTCCGCGAAGAACGAGGAAAAGAGAATCCAAATCGCCAGAAACGCAGCGGCCAACCCGAAGCCTGCTTGGCGATTACCAAAGCGAAACTGTTGAACCGCCGCTCCAAAGGCCATTAACCACAGCAGCCCAATCGGCATCGCCAAATCGGTCATCACTCTTTGAGCCGTAGAAACCCCTTCCGTGGCTGCCGTGCCGACAACCAGCAGACCAGCTAACGCGACAACAGCCAGCAACGCTTCGATCCAGGACTGTTTCATCAGAAGCTACGTCATTCAATGGTGCGCCAGGAAAACCGGCAAATCTTCGATCCATCGCTGCGGATTTCCATCAGTAAACTTGCCACCTGGCGATTGTGCAATGTCAGCATGCCGCTTGCCAAGCCGGTGACCCTCCCGGCCCGATCCGNNCATCATCCATGCCTCGTGATTTTCTAAAAGACGTCGCCGACGAATACGACGTCGTCGTCATTGGTAGCGGCTTGGCCGGTATGACGAGCGCCAACATCCTCGGCCGTGCCGGGCATCGTGTCCTACTGCTCGAACAACACTACAAGCTCGGCGGCCTAGCGACTTGGTTCATGCGTCCCGGTGGCCACATCTTCGACGTTTCGCTGCACGGCTTTCCACACGGCATGATCAAATCCTGTCGTCGCTATTGGAATGCCGACATCGCCGACCGGATCGTGCAATTGCACAACATTCGTTTCGATAACCCGATGTTTTCGCTGACCACAACCTTCAATCGCGAAGACTTTACCACGCTGTTGACCACGCGATTCGGTTTAGAAGCGGCCACGGTCAATGCCTTCTTTGATACCGCTCGCGGAATGAACTTCTACGACGACCAATCGACCACAACACGTCAATTGTTCGATCGCTTCTTCCCGGGACGTGAAGATGTCGTGCGGTTGTTGATGGAACCGATCACTTATGCCAACGGTTCGACATTAGAAGACCCCGCGATCACTTATGGGATCGTGTTCAGTAACTTTATGAGCAAGGGAGTTTTTATCTACCAAGGCGGTACGGACGACTTGGTGATGCGTATGAAGAAGGAACTGGAAAAGAATAACGTCGACATCGCCATCCGTTGCCCCGTCGATCGGATCCATGTCGCCGACGGACACGTACGCGCCGTCGAAGTCGCCGGTCGCGAAATCCGCTGTCGCGCCGTGGTCAGTAACGCGAACCTGCGAACAACGATCCTGAACCTGATCGGCACCGATTCATTGCCAAAAGATTTCGTCGATCAATCGCAAGCCGTGCGACTGAACAACAGCAGCACCCAGGTCTACATGGCGATGAAACCCGAAGTGGAAATCGATCCGTCGACCGGCGATTTGCTGTTCACCAGCACCGCGCCGGTGTTCCGCACCGATCTGCTGCTAAGCCGCGATATCACCAGCCGGACATTCAGCTTTTATTACCCCGACACTCGCCCAGGCAAAAAACGTCGCCACGCGGTGGTCAGCAGTACGAATGCGAACTGGAGCGATTGGGCTGACCTTTCAGATGCGGAATACGAAGCGAGCAAACAGGAATTGATCGATACGACGATCGACGCGTTGGAAAAGTATGTTCCGGATGCTCGGCAAAAAATCGAATGGGTCGAAGCCGCGACGCCAAAAACATTCAACCACTATACCCAGCATCAACTCGGTGCAAGCTTCGGTACCAAGTTCGAGGGTCTTGCGGTCAGCCGCGCCTTGCCACAGCAGATCGGCGGAATGTATCACGCAGGCAGCGTCGGCATCATCATGAGCGGATGGCTGGGGGCGATCAATTATGGCGTGATCGTCAGCAACGAAGTCGATCAAAGATTGTCCGCCGAAAAACCTATAACAACCTAAACACCTACGTCTCGCACCTCACCCATCTATAAGATTCACGAGCCGACCCATTATGAAAATCTGTCGATACACCGCTGGTGATCAGATCGCATACGCAACCGTCAGCGGCGATTCGATGGTGCCGTTGGCTGATTTGATGAGCGATCCGCCGACCGATGGCGATTTGTTTTCCCGACTAGGGGAAGTGGTCGAAGCGGCAAAATCGGCTAGTCCGACAAAGGCGATCCCGGTCCCAACGAAATTGTTGCCACCGGTCCCACCGCCTGAAAAGATCATCTGCATCGGGCTGAATTATCTCGATCACGCGATCGAAACGGGCGCCGAACCGCCGACAGAACCGATTGTCTTTAGCAAGTTTAACACGGCGCTAGTTGGCCACGGCGATGCGATCGAATTGCCTCCGATCAGCAGCGAAGTCGATTACGAAGCCGAATTGGTGGTCGTGATCGGCAAAGTCGCTCGTCGTGTTTCCGTCGATTCGGCACTTTCCTATGTAGCCGGATACACCTGTGGCCACGACGTGTCGGCACGCGATTGGCAAAAAGGGCGTCCCGGTGGCCAATGGTTGTTGGGCAAATCGTTCGACACCTTCGCGCCGCTTGGCCCGGTCCTGGTGACGGCTGACGAGATCACGGATCCCAGCAATTTGACAGTGCGAATGTATTTGGGCGACGAGAAGGTCCAGGAATCGACCACTCAGCAATTGATCTTCAGTATCCCGCAACTGATCGCCCACCTGTCGGAAATCATGACGCTGAAACCCGGCGACTTGATTTACACAGGAACACCGCCAGGGGTTGGGGCGGCTCGAAAACCGCCGCGTTTCCTGCAAAGCGGCGATGTCTGCACCGTCGAAGTGCCCGAAATCGGTCGCCTGACGAATCGCTGTGTCTCGTGATCGGCTGGCAAAATCGTTATTACCCGACGATCTGAATTCTTGTCGGGTGTCGGTTGCGGACCATAGACTTGACCGCTCGGTCACTGAGACCATAATCACGCGGGTCGCTTATACCATCGAATCCGCATTCCGTATTATCACATGGCACGCATTCTTATCACTGGAGGTGCCGGTTTTATCGGTTCCAATCTCGTGCGGCTGATGATTCAGTCCGGGCATGAGGTTTTGAATGTCGACAAGTTAACCTACGCGGGAAACTTGCAATCGCTGGTCGACGTCGATTCGAACCCGCGTTACCAGTTCGCTCAGGTCGACATCGCCGATGCCGCTGCGATTCACGAAACACTCACCGAGTACCGTCCTGACGCCGTGATGCACTTGGCGGCGGAAAGTCATGTCGATCGCTCGATCGATGGCCCCAAAGAGTTCATCGACACGAATGTCTGCGGCACGCTGAATATCCTTCAAGCGGCATTGTCACACTGGCGGTCGCTCGACGCCGACTTGGCATCGCGATTCCGTTTCCTGCACGTGTCGACCGATGAGGTTTATGGATCGTTGGGGCCTGAGGGGCTCTTCACCGAAGAGACTCGTTATGATCCGCATTCTCCCTACTCGGCCAGCAAGGCGGCATCGGACCACTTGGCTCGCGCTTGGTATGACACCTATGGCCTGCCCGTCCTGGTCACCAATTGCTCGAACAATTACGGGCCGTATCAATTTCCCGAGAAACTCGTCCCTGTCGTGATCCTCAAGTGCCTTCGCGGTGAGCCGATCCCGGTATATGGCAAAGGCGAAAACATTCGCGACTGGTTGTATGTGGGAGACCACTGCGAGGCGCTTGCGACTGTATTACAGCATGGCCGTCCAGGACAAACGTACAACATCGGCGGCAATAACGAGCAACGGAACATTGATCTGGTCGGCACGATTTGCGGCTTGATGGATGAATTGCAACCGCGTGCCGACGGATCAAAGTACGCTTCGCAAATCACCTTTGTCGCCGATCGCCCTGGGCATGACATGCGATACGCGATCGATGCCAGCAAGATTCGGCGCGAACTCGGCTGGGAACCCAAGCAGGATCACTGGTCCGGCTTTCGCCAAACGGTCAGTTGGTACCTTGAGCATCGAACTTGGTGGGAAGCTATTTTGAGCGGAAGTTATCGGCTGCAAAGACTTGGTACCGTTTAGAACCCTAGACGCGTCGAAGTTAAATCGGGTAGTTGCGGACGTATCACGCCCGCTGATCAATGCTCCGGGGACGAGGATCACCATGGATGCTGCAACGGCGAGGACGGATGCCGGAACCGGTGCTTTGGCATGTTGTGTTAGCAGTGTCGACACATCGGGCGCATCAAACGGCGGCTTACCGGTCAAAAGAAAATACAAGGTACAACCGAGCGAATAGATATCCGCGCGATGATCGACTTGGGTGGCATCGACCGACTGCTCAGGAGCCATATAAGCCGGCGTTCCCACTGCCGTGCCCAACATCGTCACCTGCGATCCGCCCGATCGACTCAACATTGATGCCTCGTCACCATCGGCTTCGACATCTTGTTGGTCAGGAACCTTTACCAGACCAAGGTCTGCCACTTTAACGACACCGTCTTTGCTGAGCAAAAAATTTGCAGGCTTGACATCTCGATGTACCATCCCACTGCGATGTGCGAACCGGAGTCCCCGCGCGGCTTGAGCGATATAGGTTGCGGCCAAACGTGCTTCGAGAGCACCACGCTCTTTTACGACGTCATCCAATGATGCTCCGTCGACGCGTTCCATACTGAAATAGTGCTGGCCAGCCTCTTCACCGAAATCATAAATTTGGACCACGTTATGATGATTGAGCTGCGCCGCAGCGTACGCTTCGCGAGTAAATCGAGCCAACGCGGATGGTTTATTGACCAGTCGATCACGAATCGTCTTCAACGCCACCGTGCGATCAAGTGAGACCTGTTTCGCTTCGTACACCGCACCCATTGCCCCGCGGCCAAGCATCCGAATCAATCGGTATCCGGCCAAGCGTGCGGGCATCGCCCCTTCATCCGCTACGGCATTTCGTGCAGTCGCGGGTCGAGCCAAAGTGCCTTTTGTAACAAACTTTGACTCAGCAACCGTTTTGGATTTCGCGACAACGATACTACCTGCCGAGCCGACGGCTGTGTTATCGATCGCTTGATCGAGGCCGGAACTGGGCGAAATCGTTTTCTCCATCAAGGTGGAACGAGTTTTGTTTTGAACAGCAGAATCGACAGTTGCTTCAAGGTTTGTCACGACCGTTTTTTCGCCAATCAACGGAGCGGCGTTTTTTGCGGAAGAGGCTTCACTGGTGGTATTGGAAGAGGGTGCTGCCTTCACGCGGCCGATGCGAATCTTAGGTGGTTGATCGTTACTGATCGCGATCAAAAACGGCTGCCCACACTGTTTGCATCGTGGCCGATCATTACCGGGCTTCGGTTGGCCGATTTCTAAACCCGCTTGGCAATTCGGACACTCGATCCGCAAGATGTAAACTTAAAGAAAAGGGGCTGCAGGATGAATCGCGGCAAATGTCAGCCTTGCGAAAGTGAATCGAGCTCGAAAGGGTGGTACAGCAGGAAACGCATTTGCCGGAATTATCGTAACCATTTCCAAAACTGTTTGCAGAAGACCAGCCTAAAAATGTTGGCGGTCGCAAACAAGTGAGACTGCCGATCGAACCGTTGAGCGGTGCGATTGGCAATCGTCGTGAATTGGCCGAACTCTCATCCATTCTTCAATCGACTTACCGTAGACTTCTTCACCAAAGTAAAGAACTGCAAGTCGTGCCTCGCGGTCATTGCGGGCGATTGTCAAAGTTGTGGAAGATTTCAAAGCTGTGGAAGAATGTCGATAACTTCTTTGCTGAGAGCCTTCGCGGACTGGGCTAGAGCCCAGATTCGTTGTCGAACAACGGCAGCCGTGACGGGTGGGGTAACCATATGAAAACTGACACGATTTGGGACTGCGCCTAATTGCCGTTTGTAGGGTTCATCACCGCGCAAGTAATCAATGAATTGCAGCCGTCTACTGCGGGCATATTCAATATGAAATAGATTGAGCAACCATCCGGGATTTGTCGCCACAAAATCCGTTTTCGATTTCGATGGCAAGGTGATACCCGACTGATAAACGAACAAGCCTTTCGGGCTTTCGAAACAAAGTCCGGCTGCAACGACGACACCGTCCAATTCAACCAATGACAGTTTTGCGACTTCGCTCGATTCCGGATTTTCGTTGACTTGGTTCAAGAATTCCTGAAAACCAGGAAACTCAAAACAACCCGATTCGCGGAGTTGATTTCGGCGTTCGTTGTGCAACCGCACAAGATGCTGGAATGTGGTTAATCTTTCCGTTGGCGTCGATGCGATCTTGTAGACCGCGCGTCCGGTCTGAATCGCCCGGTTTTGCAGAAGGCGCAGCTTGCGACGGATCGATCGATTGAGTCGGCCCAACCATTGTGCTTGTGTTTCGCGAAGATTGATCCGCCAACACTTTGCCGCGTCGCCAGCCACCCATTGGGCTCCGCGGGCTTCAAGTTTGCGGCACAGCAAGTTGCTCGGTAAGTCTTCGGTCGTAACCGATTCCATGTCCAGTCGCTGCCAACGGTTTTCATCACCGTGAACACCAACCGCCGATTCCATCATCCACTGCGAAAGGTGCTCAATGACAGGTTCTATAACGATCGGATCAACCAAGATTCCTAGATATTCGCTGCAAGCCTTGCCAGTCCCCAAAAACTCCAAGCGATCGGCACCGATCCGCGACCGATGAGTGTGAAAGGGCGCTATTCCCACCACTTTGTCTTTTTCAAAGACCGCTACGATAAATGGGCTTCCGGTTCCGCAGCATTGCTTTGCCCACGATTCCATCCAAAGTGGTGAACAAAACGGCCGACCTTGAGAAAGCTCTTTCCAAGATTCCCGAAGATTGTCGATTTGATGTACTCGAGCGACTAGCATATTGGGCGACCAAGACCGTCGGGAATCTGCGACACGAAAGACCACTCAGCGCTTCGAACGCGGTGAAGGCTAGCATGCGGCGACGCCCCCCCGGCGTGGATCTTTTGCGACTTGCAAGGATTTAATTATTTAGTAAATAAAATCTCGAGTTTCCTGTTTCTGGCGATTTTTCAAATTCTGATGCCAGGATGATTTGTACTGAAGAACCTGTCACTGCGGATTGCAGCGGCAAGCGTGCAACCACATCAGCAGTTCAGATCAACTGGCATGAGTTATGAAAACTTCTCAAAAACCCAGGCGTCTACGTCGGCTAGAATCGAAAGTCGCCGCCGACAGTCAATCCATGAGCGTAAAAATCGGTTTCACGGAAGATAAACCTTGGTCGCAGAGGACCGTTGAGCGGATTGACTTCGACCGGTAACAGTCCAGGGTTGATGTCAGTGTCGATTTGGTCACCCGCCCTGACAACATTGCTGATGTAAACAAATGTGTACCCGGCGGTCAGACTGATTCGGGGGCCGACATGGAATCCGATCGTGGCACCGAGTTCCGGCACGACTGTAAACCGATCACGTTCGTAACTTCCGATATTCGTACGTTGGGCATAAAGTCCGCCGGGGAAGGTTTCCGCCACGCCAGCTTCGATTAAACGGGTGCTTCCCGCGATTTTGACTTGTTGTGCATTGTTGCCCACCGCGACTCGCGATGTCGTTTCAAACCACCAACGTCCCAACGGCACTTCGCGAACAAATCCGAGCTCAAGCCCTTGAAACTGATTCTCGGTTTCGAAGGATTCACGCAGATTGGCGATCCCACCAGGCGGTACCAGCGCCGTTAAATTTTCGCTGAACTGCAGCTTGTCCTGCAGTAAAACATTGCGATAGCCAACGATCCAATCGACACGTGGTTCACGTGCGCAACCATTGGCCATCTGCGATGAGTGATTAGGTGGATTGACCGCGTCGGCTTGAAGATTGATTCCAAAGGAACGAAGTTTGGTATCGGAAGAAACTGCAATATCACCGCTAACTAAGGCAGGAAACGAAGTGAAACGAGCTGTCTCTCGTCCGCCGACGATGTCATAAAAAGGTCGGGCTAGAATTGGGGAGCCGTTTGACGCGGCATTGAACGAATCACCGTCGCCAAATAATTCATAGTAGTCGCCACCGATTGCCCAAAAGCGAGATGGGTCAACGTACCAACCGCCACGGACGCGAAAGCCGCTGCGGAACGAGTCGTTCAATTCGCCGCCGAACAGGGTTGACGTGTCGGTTCCACCGATAAAGCCCGATTGATTTTGTGGAGTCCCCGTTGGATTGGTCGTCACCAAGGGCGGCGTGTCTAACGGGTCCATTTGCCAGCCGAGATACTCGCCGCGAATGAACATGCGGCCTCGATACGGTTCAACATTCTGAAACATCCGCATCGGTGAAAACGCGGAATCAGAGAGAAGACGGCCGTCGAACAGAGGTTGATCGATCAAGCCGACCGGCGCAGCCGCGAAACGGCCGGACGATGGCAACGCGTAAGGGTCGTCCCAAGCCGAAGAAATGGGTGGGCTGAGCGTTGCAAGAGCCGGCTGAGCAGCGACATTTTGGCAATCGACTAGCCCGACCAACGCGATTAGCAATAACCGTGCTAGCAGAGATGGGCTGATGGAAGTTGCGACGCCGCGGTCAGGCGGGACGAACTGGGGAGCGATCAAGGTGGACTCCCGAAATTTCTGGAAATCGAGGGACTTTCGTTCAAGTTAAAACATTGCACTTGTGGAACGTCGGCAATCGGGGGAGCGCACGTCAAGATGAATTAGATCGACTTGAGACAAAATTGCTGCTGCAGACGATTTTGTTCGAAATCACCTTGCCCTTGGCGTCACTTCGCTGATAGTCTCCCGAGTGTCCTTAATCCAGGACCAATTCCCTGACCGGAAGTTTTTACGCAACACCGATACGCCAACTTCAAAACGAAAACGCTCAATATGGTCACGCGACGTGACGATAAGCTTGGCATCTCGGCATTTTGCGCTAGCGAAGTCTCTTTCGGTTACGGATTGCATCCTGGGACAAGGATTGCGGCGCTCGGACTGCTGCGGAGATGATTCGATTTGGCTCGTGTATATCATGGGGCACTTCGGTTCGGTCCACTTTCAGCGCACCGCATCCGCCATCCGTCTAGACGTTGCCCCGGCGGGCATTTGGTCTAGTCGTTTGGTTTCGTCCACGTCTCCCAGGGAGCATTTTGAAGATGCAGATCTTTGGCCCATTTCGCGTTTCAACCACCCAGGCCACTTCGGGTGCCCAGCGTCTACAACCGCAGGCATCGCCGAACACTGGCTCGTCACGTTCTGCAACTCCGGTCGATCAACTCGACCTGTCGAGCAGTGTTTCACGCTTAGACGCTTCCTCGAATGCCACCAGTGGTGGGGAAATCCGCATTGATCGCGTCGCTGAATTGCGACGACAAATCGCTAGCGGCAACTACGATAGTCCGGAAAAGATGGATATCGCCCTCGAGAGAATGCTCGACCAATTCGGGTGATCCGTTCTGCTCTAAGTTTGGCAAAATGGTGAAACCCACGTGGGTTCTCGCAACGAATCGTTTTCGGGTGATGCTTCATATAGCCACACCCGTTCGACTCGTATTGCTGTTGCGGTACAATGGAGTGCGGAGGGTTTCGACGTCTCCTTCTGTTTTTTCTTGAGTATTTTGCAATCCGATTGTCAGATGAGGTTCGGGTGTCCATCGATCAAGCATCGCTAGGCAGTGTTGAGGTGTCCTTGACGCCTCAACAGCGGTTTGAGGAATATTTGCAGAGTCGCGGTTTGCGGCATACCGACCAACGCCGGTTCTTAATCGATTTGGTGTTCAGTCGGCACGAGCATTTCGACGCCGACATGTTGATCGATAACCTGCCGCGTAAGGGCAAACCGGGTTACGTCAGCCCCGCGACAGTTTACCGAACCCTCAAGGAGTTCGTAGACGCGGGGTTGTTGAACTCGTTCCAACTCGATGGGAGAACCGTTTTTGAGCACGATTACGGCTATCCACAACATGATCATTTGTACTGTACCCAGTGTCGTAAATTGGTCGAATTTCAGAGCGATGCACTTACTGAGTTGCGAGACGCAGTGGGGGCAGAGCATGGGTTCCGGGTCTATGACCACCGTTTGATCATCAACGGTATGTGCAGCGATTGTGTGAAGTCACGTCGACGTAAAAAACGGAAACAGGATTTGGTTTAATCTTCCGGATTCCTATTGCCGCCAGATACGGTTTCATCTTATGAGGTAGAGTTGTCGATAAAAGACGTGGGTGCATTCATGCGGACCGACTTTCGGCCAGCGATGCAAAACTCTATCTATACGGTAAGAATCATGATGCGACTGATCTCCTGCCACTCTAATATTTGCCGATTCGTTTTAGCGATTGCAATTCTCGGGTCCGCTGCTTCAATCGGTGCTCGGTCAGTCCACGCACAAAATACTTCTCGCGGCGCGGTCCTCGGCGGTCTCGGGGGGGCAGTCGCGGGTGCCTTGATCGGCGATCACAACGGGAAAGCGGGCGCGGGCGCGGCCATTGGTGGAGCGATTGGTGCCGTGGGAGGTGCCGTCTTGGGAAATGCTCGCGACCAAGAACTTTCTCAACAACGCCAACGTCAATACTATGCACAGCAAGAGCGTGTATACGTTCAACAGCAGCAACAGCAGGCCTTTATCCAAGCCGCTGTTTCGACCGCTGATATCGTTTCAATGTCGCGAAGTGGTTTGAGTGATTCAGTAATCATCAACCAAATCCACTCCCGTGGTGTCCAGCGCCAATTGCAAGTCAGCGATATCATTTCACTGCATCAACAAGGGGTCAGTGAAAACGTGATCACCGCTTTGCAAAACGCTCAGATCGGCAGTGCGCCTCAAAACCCAGTCGTCATCCAACAGCAACCCGTGGTTGTCCACCAACAACCGGTTGTTGTTCACGAGCAGTATGTGGTTCCTCGCTATTCGCCGCCACCAACCTACTACTACCACCGTGGATATCGGCGCGGGTTCTGATGCGACCTGTCTGGCAAACAACTCAACCCACAGCCCGAGCGATCGGGCTGTTTTCGTTTTACGACACCAAGCATTGAGCGCCCTGGTCGTTTTGTTAGCGATCCAAACGATTGAGTCAACTTTACCGGTTGCAACGGTCGATACCAGACGAGCGGGTCGTCATTGCATAGTAGAGTCGGGCGACAAACCGATGCAAGCTACTAAGAACGAGTTCCGGCGACTACGCTTCGTTTGGAGACGATCTTATGGGCCTGTTCGGTACAATTCAAACCGCTAACACCGGCCTCCAGGCTTCGCAACTGGGACTGCAGGTCGTTGGCAATAACGTTGCCAATTCCAGTACGCCGGGCTACATCCGCCAGCGCCTGGAGCTAGAAACCAATCCAGCGACCCGCATGGGTGGATTGTTGCTTGGTAACGGCGTGCGGCCCACTGGCATCACGCAACTGGTTGATAAGGCGCTGATGGAACGAATGTTTGCCGCCGGTTCCGACAAAGCCGCTGGCGAAGTACTCAATCAGGCTTACGAATCTCTCGAAAATCTTGTCGGTTCACTCTCCGGTGGACTTCGAGAATCGATGATCTCGTTCAACAACGCTCTGCACGATCTTTCTGCCACACCTAATGATCGGTCGCTGCGAGACTTCGTTATTCTGCAAGGCGAGTCGTTGGCACGCGATATTCGCTCCACATTTCAATCCGTCTCAGATCTTCAAGGTAGCGTCAACGGTGAGCTTGCCAACGTTGCCACTTCCATCAATGAAAAAATCGCTGGCATCGCAAAATTGAACGTCTCGATCTCCACCGCGGAGGGTGGAGGGGCAATTCGCAGCGACGCAACCGGTTTGCGCGAGCAACGTTATAAATTGATCGAGGAACTTTCCGCACTGGTGGACGTGCACATTCAAGAACAAGCTACCGGTTCAATCTCGGTCTTTGTCGGTGGCGACTTCTTAGTCGCTGATGGAATCCATCGCGACGTCGAAAAGGCTTATAATGAAAAAATCGGTGGGTTCGAGTTGCAAATTCGGCAATCACAAGCTCCCTTACAAGCTAACGCAGGCCGGTATGGTGCTCTGATTCGTTCCCGGGAGGAGGTTTACGGAAGTTTCGTTAGTGATCTCGACTCGCTTGCTTCAGCATTGTCGAGCACCGTCAACGAAATACATACTCAAGGTCAAGGACGAAAAGGCTTTGATTCTCTTTTGTCTAGCCAATCGGGGCTTACAGGTGTTCCGCTTCGCAATGCCCAGTTGATACCTCCGCCCGTCAACGGCAACTTTGAAATCCAGCTGGTCGACCCCAGCGGCAATCCGATCAGCTTCCATCGGATCGAGGTTCGATCGACAAACCAAATCAACGATTCGACAATCGACAGTATCGTCGCAGATATCAATTCAATTGATGGACTATCCGCTCGCATCAATTCAGAGAGAAAAGTGGAGATTTCATCCACTAATCCTGGTGCCAGCTTTGCATTTGCCAACGATACATCAGGTTTCTTAAAGTCGATCGGCTTCAATACATTCTTCGTTGGCTCAACCGCGAAAGACATCGACATCAATCCTGTACTGAAAGCAAACAGCGATTTCCTTGCCATTAGCCGATCAGGGATAAGTCGTGACACGGCCATCTTGACCGATTTGGTCGACATTGTTGACCGACCACTTGACTCATTAGGTGGCCGATCGGTGCAAGGTGTTTTCAACGAAAATGTTGCAAAACTAGGCCAGCGAATCAGCTTACAGCGAAGCATTACACAGGGCGCCAACGACTTGCATTCTCTGCTGACTGGGCAACACCTCGGAATTACCGGGGTCAACCTTGATGAAGAGTCGATCAAGATGCTCGCTTACAATCGCAGTTTTCAGGCCAACGCGAGGGTGATCACAACGGCCAATGAGATGCTGGAAATCCTGTTGCAACTCTAGAATACGACTGCGGAAGACGCCACAGGCCCGACCGTTTGCGAGATTTAGCGAGTCGACGCAACCGATTCACTGATGCAGAAAAGTGAAAAAGTACCCCCGCAAGGACTCGAACCTTGGACCCAGGGATTAAGAGTCCCTTGCTCTACCAACTGAGCTACGGAGGCGGGTTGCTTTCGTTGGCAGGATTTTAACGTAATCGTTTTTCTTCGCAACCGTAGTTTGGGACTGTTTATTTCGTGGGTTTCATGATGCAATAGATGCCGGATTCGGTACGAATCCCGGTTTCGCTTTGACGGGAACATGTTTCCGTCACTTATTTTTTTCTGAACAGCCTCTCTTTCTGCTTCTGGCCCGCTCGCAAATGCCTGATTTGTCGCCTTCGATTGTTTCCCCTGAACCGCCCTACCGGCCTGCTCCCGAACTGCTTGCCCCGGCGGGCGATTGGACCTGCGTGACGGCTGCGATCGAAAATGGCGCCGATGCCGTCTACTTCGGGCTCGATTCGGGTTTCAACGCTCGGGCGCGGGCCAAGAACTTTTCGCTGGACAATTTGGATGACTTGGTCGCGATGCTGCATCAACGCGGCGTGAAGGGCTATGTGACGCTCAATACGCTGGTCTTTCATGGCGAACTGCGGCGAATGGCAGAGGCGATCGAGCGGATCGCGACGGCTGGAGTCGATGCGATTTTGGTGCAGGATATTGGTGTCGCTCGCTTGGCGAAACGAATTTGCCCCGATTTGGATATTCATGCGTCGACCCAAATGACGATGACGTGTGCCGAAACGATTCATGCGGCTAGCGAGTTGGGGCTGGCTCGGGTTGTGCTTGCACGTGAATTGTCGGTCCGCGAAATCAGCCAGATCGCTCACCACACCGACATGCCGCTGGAGACGTTCATTCATGGGGCGCTGTGCGTGGCGTATTCGGGGCAATGTTTGACCAGCGAATCGCTTGGCGGCCGCAGCGCCAACCGCGGGCAGTGTGCCCAAGCTTGTCGTCTGCCCTATGAATTGATCGTCGATAGCGAAGAACGGCCGCTTGGCGATGTGCGGTACCTGCTGAGTCCCCAGGATTTGGCTGGGCATGCGCTCATTCCCGATTTGATCGATGCCGGCGTCTGTTCGTTGAAGATCGAAGGGCGTTTGAAGACGCCGGAGTATGTGGCGAACATCACGTCGCATTATCGCCGAGCGATCGACAATGCGGTTGCTAGGCAGCCTTTGGGGATCAGCGACGACGATGTTCGTGACATGGAAATGTCGTTTTCGCGAGGGTTTACGCCGGGATGGCTGGAAGGGAACGACCACAAGCGTTTGGTGCCCGGGACCGAATCGGCCAAACGTGGCGTGTTGGTCGGCGAAGTGGTCGGGGCCGGCGGCGGCAGAGTAATCGTCGAGCTGTCGGGCCGGATCGCTCGCGGCGATGGCGTGGCGTTCGATGGCGATCGAGCCGGTGGGCACCAGCAGGGCGGGCGGATTTATGGCATTTGGGTCGATGGGAAGTCGATCGACGGCGACGTGCAGAGCGGCGAGGTGGAATTGGAGTTCGGACGAGAGGCGATCAACACGATGAAGATCGCTCCGGGGGTTCGCGAGTTTGGAAAAGTGACGATCCGGCGCTGAACAAACGGCTGCGCCGCACGTTCACGTCAGCCGATCCGCTGCGAAGAACCGCAATTAATTTTGCTGTCATGGCGACCGCAGGCCAGCCGCTGGTGATCACAGCAAAGTGCGGCGACGTCGAGGTTCAAGCTTCGAGCGAAGAGCCTTTGCAGGTGGCACGCAACCGCCCGGCGACGGCTGAAACGATCGTTCCCCAAGTCGAACGTTTGGGTGCGACGCAGTTTGAAGCCGGCGAGGTGGTTTGCGAAATAAGCGGCGATCCGATGGTACCGGCGAGCGTTTTGAATCACGTTCGACGTGAGTTGATCGAGCGTTTGACGGCGAAACTGGCTGAGCCAGCCCAACGGCTGATCCAGCGAGACACGTTGGACAAGTTTTTGGACGAGGTATCCATGGCGAGCGGCCACGACGCCAGCGCGGAATCGCGATCAACGCCCGAGCTGAGGGTGCTGTGCCGGACGATGGAGCAAGTTGTCGCGGTCGCTGAGCTGGGTGTGAAGCGGATCTATGTCGACTTCCACGATATCCGCCAGTATCGCGATGCGGTTGCCGCGGTTCGTCCGACGGGTTGTGAAATCTTTATCGCATCGGTGCGTATACAGAAACCTGGCGAGCGTGGGTTGATGAAGGTGTTGACGCGGCATGAGGCGGACGGATTTTTGGTTCGCAATCTTGCCGCACTCGATTATTTTCATGAAGCGGGACTGAAGTGTGTCGGAGACTTTTCGCTCAACGTTGTGAACCCCATTTCGGCTCAGTGGTTATTGGATCGTGGGTGCAGCCAAGTGACACCGTCTTATGATTTGAATCGCGACCAGTTGTTAGAATTGGTTGATTCGATGGCGGCAGAAAAATTAGAAGTGGTACTTCACCAACACATGCCGATGTTTCATATGGAGCATTGTGTTTTTTGTGCCGTCATGTCACCGGGCACGAACAAGACGAATTGCGGTCGGCCGTGTGATCGGCATGTGGTTCAGTTGCGTGATCGGGTTGGGATGGAGCATCCGTTGCACGCGGATGTGGCTTGTCGCAATACGTTGTACAACGCGGTACCGCAGAGTGGCGCTGAGGCTTATCAGGATCTGGCATCGCGGGGAATCGGTGCGATACGTGTTGAGTTGCTGGAACAGACGGCGGAAGAGTTGCGAGGCGTTGTGAAAGCGTATCAAGATTTGATCGCTGGCAGAACAACTGGCGGCGAGGTTTGGAGATTGCTGAAGGCGTCTAATCGGGTCGGGGTGACACGCGGGACGATGGAAGCGGCGCGGAATCCGCTGGCGATTTTGTAGCGATGGGGGCTGGGAGCCGAGTGCGATGGTTTTTCAATCTTCGTCATCATAATCGTCGTCGTCATCATCGCGGTCTGGGTGCAGCGGATCGTCGGGGTCGAAGAAGAAGTCTGCAAGGCCCAGTGGGACGGCGTCGCCACCGAGTGTGCGACGACGTTTCTCGGCTAAGTTGTCGAGATCCAGTGCATCTTCACCGAGACACTTTTCGAGTGATTCGCGCCATGCGTCATCGCGTGCCACGGGGTGCGATGGATCTTGCATCATGCGTTTAATCGCATAACGCAATAGATTGATGCCGTCGCGTGGTGAAAAATCGAGTTTCAGTTCGTGAGAATGTTGTAAGAATTCGACTGTCATCGCCAACATTTCTGCTTCGGCAAATGGCAAGTGATATTGCAGGATCGCCATCTCGTCTTGTTTGTCGGGAAAACCGACGGTTAATGTCGGCTGCAGACGGCTGAGGATGTAATCCGGAATCTCAAACGTCGATTCGTCTTGGTTCATCGTGATCGCCGCTCGAAAACTCGGCTCGGCCTTGATCGTGATCCCGGCCACGATCGATTCCACATACCGACGTTGGTCGAACAACGGCGCGAGGCTGGCCCACGACTTTTCATTCATCCGATTCCCTTCGTCGAGAATGCAGACGCCGCCGGTGATGATGGCGGTGACCAGCGGTGAGGCATGATAAGAAATCTGGCCACCTTGGCTGAGGACCGGAGTGACCAACAAATCTTCGGGCCTCGTATCGGCCGTACATTGGTAGATATACAGCGGCAGTTGCTGGCGTTTGGCGGCGGCGATCGCGAGCTGCGTCTTGCCGACTCCGGGCGAACCGACCAACCGGGGCGTCAGCGGGTAATCGCTATCGTCGACGGTTAACCAGCAGGCGAGCAATTGCGTCAGCACTTCCTGTTGGCCGATCCATTGGCCTGGCCCATCGTAGGGATGAGCCAGCTTGAGCGTCACGCCGTCGATTTCGACGTGACCGCC